>CALWGN010000325.1 GCA_944380055.1 uncultured Lachnospiraceae bacterium | reverse complement strand
TCCTATTCTCTATCTCTAATTTTATTATATATCATATTATGGGATCTATGTTTTTTTATACACTCATTTTACATTATTATTTCGATACATTTTTACATTATGTATCTTAATTTTTATCTATCTTATTAGGAAATTGCTACTTTTACTTTTTGATTCTTTTTATAGTAACAACATAGGCTGGAACTATGTCATTTTTCTATTCCAGCCTATATAATCCTAATTGAATACAATTTGATTGAATGAAATTCTATTGAATGAAATTCTATACATTCACTGTATTATAGACGAAAGCACTTTACTTGTCAAGACAAGTTACCTTTGTTTCTGTGCTTTTCAGCAGTTTCTCTAACTCTTCAAATGTTTCCATCTCATTGACTGCTTTTCTTAAAGAAGCTGAATGTGGATAACCTGCTGTATACCAAGAAACATGCTTTCTCATTTCTCTTAACCCGATAAATTCACCTTTATATTTTATTTGCAATTTACAATGCCTTAAAATCATTTCAATTAACTCATTATAGCTTGGCTTTTCTGATATAATTCCATAATCTAAATAATCATTAATTTGCTTAAATAACCATGGATTTCCTTTTGCACCTCTACCAATCATTATTCCATCACAGTTTGTATGCTCTAGCAATGCTTTTGCATCTTGGGGAGTAAATACATCACCATTTCCAATAACAGGAATACTTACACTTTCTTTTACTTTTGCAATAATATCCCAATCTGCTTTTCCTGTGTAGTACTGTTCTCTCGTTCTTCCATGTATCGCAATAGCAGCTACTCCACTATCTTCTGCAATTTTTGCAATTTCTACTGCATTAATGCAAGAATCGTCAAATCCTTTTCTTATTTTCACTGTCACTGGCTTTTTTACTGCTTTAGATAGAGCACTTAAAATTTCTCCCACCAACTTTGGATTTTTTAATATTGCTGATCCTTCTCCATTATTTACAATTTTAGGGACTGGACAACCCATATTAACATCAAATATATCATATGGTCCATCCTCTAGCCTTTTTGCCATTTCACTAATAATAACAGGATCGTTTCCAAATAATTGCAATGCTACTGGTCTTTCCTCCTCTTCCACTTCTAATAATGCTTTTGTATTTTTGTTATTATATAAAATTGCCTTTGCACTAACCATCTCTGTGTAGAGAAGCCCACAGCCTTGCTCTTTGCACAATAGTCGATACGGTAAATCAGTTACACCTGCCATAGGAGCTAATACAATATTATTTTTTAATTTTATATTTCCAATTTGTAATTCCAATTGATATCTCCATTCTAATATTTTTATATTTGCATTTTATTTTATTAATAATAATTTCCATTTTTTTATTTATTTGAAATATCTATAAACAAATCTCATTATTTCACACTATATATTTGCAAATAATAGATTATAATCTTTTCCTTTATTACTGTCAATATAAATCCATTTTTTAATTAAAATTTTTCTCCAATTTCTATTGACGAATTAATTTTCCTGTGGTTTACTACAATCAAGGGGTTTCATTAATTTCTAAAATATTTTATTTTATTTTAAAGGAGGTATTTTTATGAAACAGAAATTATTAGTTACAACTTTATTTGCCACATCATTAGTAAGTTCTTTTGCCTTTATAGGATGTAGTTCCCCTAATGCACAAGCAGATACAACTACTTCTTTAGTAGAAAATTCATCTACGGCTCAACCACAGACAGCAAAAAAACGGACTTATGATAGAGTGAGTGTTCACGATCCATCTGTTATTAAAGTAAATGGTTCTTATTTTATTTTTGGTTCTCATCGTGCTTGGGCAAAAAGTGATGATTTAATGAATTGGAAAACATTTGCAACAAATATAAATACCGAATACTCAACTATGTTCACTGACTTATGGGAAAATTACTGTAAAAGTGAAACAAACCCTGATATTAGCGGTAATATGTGGGCACCAGATATTATTTATAATGAATCCATGGGAAAATATTGCATGTATATGAGTATTAATGGCGATGATTATAACTCTGCTATTGTTCTTTTAACTGCTGATGATATTACTGGTCCTTATACATATGTTGGTCCTGTTGTATTTTCAGGCTTTAATACAACAACACATCCTGCATCCTATACTGATGTTTACGATGTATTAGGTGAAAATGCTGACCTTACAAGATATCAGTCAACAAAAGATACAAAAATCAATGCCATTGACCCTTGTGTTAAATACGATGAGGAAGGCAATCTTTGGATGTCTTTTGGCTCTTGGTTTGGCGGAATTTATATGTTAAAGCTAGATAATAATACAGGACTTAGAGATTATACTGTTACTTATGATACCATAGAAGATAAATCCGATGCATACTATGGTTATAAAATTGCTGGTGGAAATCAGGTATCTGGAGAAGGCTCCTATATTATTCATACCAATGACTATTATTATTTGTTTATGTCCTATGGTGGTTTAACTGCTTCTGGTGGTTATCAAATGAGAATATTCCGTTCTAAAGATATTACAGGACCTTATGTTGACCAGAATGGTAATCCTGCTATATTTACTGAAACAGTAAATAATCTATTTTCTGATAACGGAATTCGTATTATGAGCACCTATGACTGGAGTGGTTCTTCTAATATTTATGTTGCGCAAGGGCATAACTCTGCTATTGTAGATGATGATGGGCGTATTTTCCTTGTATGTCATACCCGTTTTTCCAATAAAGGAGAGGTTCATCAAGTTCGTACACACCAACTATTTGTTAATGAAGATGGCTGGCTTGTTAGTGCTCCATATGAATATTCTGGTGAAACTCTTTCTCCTACTGGCTATAGCAAAGAAGATTATGTAGGTGAGTATGAATTTGTTATTCACTTGCAAAAAGCTTATTTCCAAGCCAATACTTCTGGTAATATTGGAATTGTTAAGACGAAAAAGATTACGTTAAATGAAGATGGCACAGTAACAGGTGAAGATAAAGGCACCTCTGGAACATGGACATTTGAAGATGGTACACCAAAAATGACAATTACATTAGATGACACAACCTATAAAGGATATTTTCTACAAATGCCAACAGAATCTACGAATGAAACAGTTATGACTTTTACTGCCCTTGGAGATAATATTTGTGTTTGGGGTAGCAAATAAATGATTTCATAAAAACATACTACCTTCCAATAAAATATGCTCCCTTCTAAGTAAACAAGTATTATAATACAACTTGCACTTTAAAAGGGAGCATAATAAATTTTGTCTGTTTTTTATTCTTCTGTAAATTGGTCTCCAAGATAAACCACTCGATAATACATTTCTAATGACTCTAATAGTTCTTTTTTTGTTTGTTGAAATTGGCGAATTTTTAAACCTGCACTAATTTCATCATAATAATAATCATAATCATCTGCAATAGATTTAAAAATAAGTGTTCCATCTTCTTCAAATTCCATAGTGAGTATTCCACCAACTTCTTCTGTAAATAATACACACATAATATTTAATTCTTCTTTGATAGATTGAGGTAATGCATTAAACTCACTATTAAAGAAATATTTTTCTTCATAAGAATTTGCTCCACATAATACAACATTTTCTGTATAAGCTGTTTCATTTTGTAACTGTTCTTTCATAAACTATTTTTCTCCTTTATTATTATACATATCCGTAAATCCCTCTTACAGATACTTCTCCTGAAAATACTTCTTTTATATTTCCTTTTTCATCCTCTATAATTAAATCCCCTTTTTCACTGATTCCTCTGCAAATACCACTAAAAGATTCTTTTGGATGTAATACTACTACTTCATTTGCGTAATTTACTAAGTAACTTTCATAATCTTTCTTTAATCTACTAAAATCCTTTGTTTCCATAAAAACATCATATAGATGTTCAAATTGTTCCATGATATAACTGACTAGCTTTGCTCTATGAATTGTTATTCCACTTTCTATTTTTATAGAGGTTGCCATATGTTTTAATTCTTCTGGTATTCCTATTTTATTCACATTAATTCCTATTCCAATAATAACATAAGAAATACCATCCATATCAGCATTCATTTCCGTTAAAATACCACAAACTTTCTTTTTATTGTACACAATATCATTTGGCCATTTGATTTGTATATTTTTGTTTAAGATATCTAGTGATTCTATATCTTTTTGGCACTCGCTAAGAGTGTAACTAATCCCTTTTTGAACAGCCATTGCAGCAATAAGCGTAAGCATCGAAGCTTCTTTTGCTTCTAATTGTGGTTTTAATACAAGAGAACATGCAATATCTTCACCTTTTTGTATACTCCAACTTCTACCTCTTCTTCCTCGCCCTGCTATTTGATTGTCTGTAATAATAAGGCAACCATGTGCATCTTCTTTATCTCCTATTTTTTTTGCAAATGTATTGGTTGAGTTTACCTCATCTAAACAAATGATTTGCTTTCCTATCCATTTCGTTTTCATTTCATACTTATATACATACTCTTCTATCTTATCTGGAACCTGCATAAGGCAATATCCTTTATTGGATATTGCCTTAATAACATAGCCTTCTTCTTTTAATTTATTAATAACTTTCCAAATCGCAGTTCTAGATACTCCTAGCATTTCACATAAACGTTGTCCAGATATATATCCGTCTGCTTGGATTAATATGTTTAATATTTTATCTTTCAATATACTCCTCCAATTTTTAACACTATTATCTAAAGGATAACGGATAACACTGCCAATAAAATAAATAAAATTCCTCCTAAAAAAAAGAAGAAATATTTGCTTAGTATACCATACTTTTTTAATTTAGACAATCTACCATAATTAAAGCATAGTACTGCTGCTATTATAAATATTAAAGGTAATAGTATTCTGTATTTTGTATCATCTAAAATAACTAATATAGACAATATTGTAATGCCACTAGCAGCTCCTATATGAATCATTTCCTGCAAATTGACTGGACTTTTAAACATATTATATCCCTAGCCTTTCATCGCCTTTAAAGTTACTTCCCCTGATTTCCTAGAGTGGCAACCATAACAGCCTTAATTGTATGTAATCGATTTTCTGCTTCATCAAATACTACTGATTGTTGCCCTTCCAACACTTCTTCTGTTACTTCTTTTCCACGAACTGCTGGCAAGCAATGCATAAATATTGTTGATGACTTTTTTGTATTTTTCATAACCTTTTCATTAATTTGATATGGAGAAAGAAGGGCAATTCGTTCTGCTGCCTTTTCTTCTTCACCCATAGAACACCACACATCCGTATAAATAACATCTGCACCTTCCACATAGCTCATATCATCCGTTAATGTAATATTACCACCAGATTGACTTGCATATTGTTTACATAACTCCACTAAATCTTCTTTTGGCCATAACTGTTTTGGTGCAATAATGGTAAAATCAACTCCCATTTTTCCACTACCTATCAAAAGAGAGTTTGCCATATTATTTCTTCCATCCCCAACAAATACTAATTTAATCCCTTTTAGAGTACCAAATTTCTCTCTAATTGTCAAAAAATCTGCTAAAATTTGTGTTGGATGATATTCATCTGTTAATCCATTCCATACTGGAACTTTTGCATACTGTGCTAACTTTTCTACCTTTTCATGTTCAAACCCTCGATATTCAATTCCATCAAACATTCTCCCTAATACTCTTGCTGTATCTTCTATTGTTTCTTTTGAACCTAATTGAATATCATTTGCTCCTAAATATTCTGGGTATCCTCCTTCATCTACACAACCAATTGTAAATGCACATCTTGTTCTTGTAGATGTTTTTTCAAAAATTAAGGCAATATTTTTCCCTTTTAAACTGTTACCTGTAATTCCTTTTTTCTTCTTTTCTTTTAAATCGGCTGCTAAATTTAATAAATACTCAATTTCTTCTGCTGTAAAATCTTTTAGTGTTAAAAAGCTTCTTCCATATAAATTCATATTTGTTTCCTCCCTCACTTTAATTATTATGCAGAAATAATTTTCTATCTATCTTTTACTATCCTCTGTATAGCTACTTTTCCTCCTTATGGTATTATGTCATCAATAAGTCAAGTTTTTTTAAGATTACAGTAGCAGTTTCTATAAACATCACTGATACAAACTATGTTTACCATGGGACATTTTCATTATATAAACATTAATTTTATTCATTATTTTTGCATATTTATTCATTTATAATTTAAATATACATCCTTCTACTATCTATTGTCAATAGCATTTTATATTTTAAAGACTATTTATATTCTTTGTACTTTTTTCAATAATATAGAATATACATATTATATATTTTAAAGGAGTGTCTTACTTTATGAACAAAAAAAAGAATCCTCTTATTCTTGGAACAATTATTTTAACTGTTACTGGATTTATTAGCCGTATTATTGGCTTTTTTTATCGTATTTTTCTTTCTAATACTATTGGCGAGGAAGGAATGGGGATTTATCAATTAATTTTCCCTATTTCCG
>CALWGN010000324.1 GCA_944380055.1 uncultured Lachnospiraceae bacterium | reverse complement strand
TGTAAACGGAATTTAGTTCCTTCTACTGGATATAGGTTACTTTCATTGCCATTTACATCTACTTCTTTTTTTATAATTATAAATTTTCCATATGTCTTTGTATCTTCCATTGCTATTTTTTGCACTCCTTTTATATTTTCTACTGTAAATACAATAGGATTTGCTTTTTGATATCCTTCTGGAGTTTGTTCTTCTATTAATACATAATCGCCAGCAGGTAATGTATTGATTCTATGAGGCTCTAAGATAGATGTCCATGTTTCAATAGCTTCTCCTACTAATTCTTGCTTTTCTGTATCCCACTTGTAGATGGAAAGTACTGCTCCTGGTAATGGTTCTTTTATTCCATTTACGTCAGATACTTTTAAAATCTCTACTTTTGTATAATCGTTGTCTTGCTCTCTTTGTACAACCACGTACTTATTCATTGTTTCGTCTCTGTAGTAGAAGAACAATCCATCGATAGGTGTTTGGTCTAGTAAATATCCGTCAGTTACAGAAAGCTCTATTGCATAGTATTGGCTTTCTTCTGGCTTTGTAATATCTGTGCCACTTCCTGGCATATAAATATTTGTTGGGAAGTCTCCCTCAAATACTGCTAAACCATTTTCTTTTGTAGTTGCTGTGGACAATAATGTATCTGCTGGAATAAGAACATTTCCATTTACATCTACAATATCGTATCTGTTATACAAGCCAAATGTAGTGCCTGATAGTGGTTTTTCATAGTTTGTTGTACCATCTTCATTTTTACTGTATTTTTTCATACCAATACCAATGATGGCATTTCCTTCTTCACTATATGGTGGTTGGGAAGGATTTTGTGGGTGGTTTGGATCATCTACATCTGGTGTATCTGGATTCTCAGGGTTTTCAGGGTTATTTGGTGTATCTGTTGGTGGTGTTGGAACTGTTACGATACGGTCATTGTAGAAATGATTTTCTGCATCTCCATCGGTATCTCCAACGATTGATACAGTTTGACCTCCATATTCTAACAATGCGGTATGTACGAAATCAGTATCCAAAAATCCTTCGGGTGCATCTATCTCAACGATCTCATATTTTCCTAATGGCAATAACTTTGACTTTGCATACCCATTTTCATCGGTAGTAATTGTATCTACAATAGTTCCTGCTTTATAAGAAAGTCCTGTTTCATCGGTATAGATAATACGATTTCCATTTTCATCGGTCTGATTGTCGTAGCTGTAGATATCTTCTGCCACAACAATATTGTAAACAGCATCTTTTAAAGGTACTTCTTCGTATACAAATTCATACTTTGTATCCGATAGTTTTTCTTTTTTATTAGCAAATAAAGAAGAAATTTTATCCCATGCCTTTGTAAAGAAGTTACCTTCTTCTTTTTCCTTAACTCCTACTAATACTTCTCCTGTTTTATGAACTTCAATCTCACCTTTTACCAATGGATTTGTAAACTTCATTGGTAAGATATAAGCCTTTAGGTCTGTATCATAGAAATCATCTCTTCCATTTCCTTCAAAGGTATAACCCATAGAAATTTCAACTTCTGCTGTGTGTCCATCGTTATAGTATCCATCTACTGCTTGTACTTCTTCGATACGATATCTTCCTACTGGTAATAGCTCTGGTGTGATTAAATATCCTTTATCACTTGTAGTAAATACATCCATATTTACTTTTTCGCCATTTTGAATCGTAGTTTGTACCACATATTCATTTTTGTTTAGGTTGAAAATCTTAAATTGTGTACCAGCCATTAAGATTTCTCTTCCTGTTTCCTCATCGAGCTTAATGATTTTTAATAAGGCATTAAACTTCTTATCGGTAATTAAGTTCCAATCTTGAGGTGTTGCAATGTTTCCAATGCTAATTCCATCTTGATTGATTATGGTATCTTTTTCTGCAATGGTTACTTCAAAGTCATTTGCCTTAAAGTGTTCATCAGGAACTGTTGTTTCTGATACCACATAAGTTCCGTATGGAATGGCAATGGTTTGTAAGTATCCTTTGTTATCTGTAAAAAGTTCTGTTTCTCCGTTTTGGCCAATCACTGTTTTTGGAGAGTTTTCATAATCAATGGTTCCATCTGCTAGATAAACAAGAGTAGATTTTAAATAAACACTAAATCCAGCTCCTTGTAATAAGGTATCTTCAGAAGCTTCATCATGGGACACCTTAATAATTTGAAACGGACGTTTAATAATATCTTCTTTCACTTCTACTTCTTTTGAAATGATAGCAATATTACTTGCTGCTGTGTTTGATTGTGTATATGTAGCATCAATATCATATTCTGTAGTATCTAACAAGTATCCAGTACTTGGCTTAATCTCTTTGACAAAATACTTGCCTAGATAAAGATTATCTATACTTGCCTTTCCATCTTTATCTGTTTTCAGCTCTGCTACCTTTGTTCCTTTTGCATATAACACACCAGTTCCGTCTGGCTTTTGAATATCTTCTCTTGCATAAAGTCCATAAATAGCACCTTCTAAGGTTGCATCTGCTTGAGCTATACCTGTTTCGCTATCCACCTTTGTAAGTTGAATGCTTGCACTCATACGTTCATTAGTGAATGTTTTTGTAAAGGTTCTTGTTTGCTCATTTTGATTGCTATAATCAAACGTAATATTCCATACTTCTGTATTTAGAATATAACCTGGTCTTGTAGAAAGTTCCTTTACCTGATACGTTCCAAATGGATAATCCTTTGTAAATGTAGCATTTCCATTCCCATTTGTAGTAACTTCTTCTAGCAAGGTTCCTTTTGTTACAATTACAGCTCCATCTACATTTTTAATATCTGCTGTTGCATAGATACCAAAGGTTGCACCTTGTAGTGGATTCTTTGTATCTTTATCTTGCTTTAATAAAGAAATAGAAACATTTTGTAAAGGATTTGACTTATTGGTTGCAGCATTTACCACTTCTATATTCTGTCCACCATAAGATAATGTAACATCTTTGGTAGTCCCATCATTAAAGTATCCGTTTACTGCCTGCTTTTCCTTGACATAGTAGTTTCCTAAAGGAAGAGCCTTAGAAGTTACTGTTCCATTGGCTGCTGTTGTAATGGTATCAACTACTGTATCTTTCTTATAAACAATAACACCACTACTGTTTTTAATATCTTCTTTTGCATAGATTTCAAATACAACACCAGCAAGTGGTCTTTGTTCATAGGTAAACTGTCCATTTGCATAGCCAGTTAGCACCTCTCCAGTCTTATTTACTGTGATAGTTCCTAGCTGTGGCTTATTATTCACATCATATACCGTTGTTGGTGAAGCATCGCTTACTTCTACGGTATAAACTTGATTGTTGATTACAAAACCAGTAGGAGCTTTTTGCTCTTTCACATAGTACACGCCGTAACGTAAACTTGGAGATTTTGCATATCCGTTACTATCCGTAGCTGGAAATTCTGCTACTTTGTTATTACACGCTGAATCCGAATAAATACCATAAATAGCACCTGCAATATTTGCATTTGTTGTACTATCCTTTTTACGAATCTGTAAGGTTCCCTCTTTGTGCTTGTTGGTAGCTTCTACATAAACCGTAGCACCATGATTACCTGTCGTTGTTACTGTGTATACATTAGTACTAAGTACATAATTGGTAGGTGCTGTTTTTTCCTTTAAGTAGTACGTTCCATATGGAAGATTTCCTAATGTTCCTGTACCATTTGCACCTGTTGTAATGGTTCCTATTTCTGTAGTACAAGCAGCATTGCTATACACACCAAAGACTGCACCTTGAAGCAATGCTCCAGTATCTTGGTCCTTTTTCGTTAAATGAATGGTATAGCGATTGATATTATTTGCGATTTCTTGTGTAGTTGCTGTTGCAGAAACATTTACTGTATATACTGTATTATTTAACTGGTAATTATTAGGTGCGGAAATCTCTTTGATCCAATAAGTTCCATGATTCAAAGAAACACTTATAGTACCATTGGTTCCTGTTGTTACTTCTGTTACCTTTTGCGTACAAGCAGAATCACTGTAAATACCAAATGTAGCACCGCTAAGTGTAATGGCTGCATCTCTGGAATCCACCTTCTTTAAGGTAAGTGTTCCTGATGCTTTTGGTAGGGTAATACGTGCTTGAGTTTGAAAATCTTTAACCTTTGTAGGTTCAACCTTAACCAGATTTTGGTAATTACTTGCTGATGGAGTTAGCCATACAAGATTTGAGGTTGTAGCATTAGTATTAGCATACACAGTTGCGAATACTATTTTTCCACTATTGCTAGCTGTTGGTATTTCTAACATAAAAGTTCCACTAACATCTCCCGAAAACCGAGCGGTGCTTGTTGTTCCATTTCCATACAAGGTAACAACACTTCCATTTGAATCCTTCAAACGACTACCAGTAGGAAGATCTACAAAGTCAATATTGGTTCCTGCGTTGGCATCTGTTGTGACTACTTTTAATGAAACCTGAAACATATTTCCATTTACATTACTAGATTGCACTTGTAAGCTAGCTGTTGGTTCTTTGATTGTCGTAGTATCTGATACTAAATAATCAAAGAATCCTTTGATATCTTTATTTGTACCTGGCCAGTTTTTCATACGTGGAAAATAAATGTTTTTATATAACCAAGCATCATTAAAAGTTCCATTGCTTGCTACTGGTTCGTTCCCTGGCGTTCCCATTAAGGTATACCAAATGGCAAGCTGTGCTGTATATTGTACTTCCACAAACGTTAAATTCTTCCACTGAGTTGGTAGCGTATTACTTGTTTTATTACTATTAAACTGTAAGACACTGTTTTGAACAATGGCAGAAACCTTATCTAACTTACTTCCATAAGCAGAAGATAAATCTGCAATTGTATATGATGTTTGATTATCTGGATTTTTTAAATTTACGCCCATACAAAAGGCAATGTTTCCATCGCTTCCATAATGAAAATGAAGTGGTATTTCGGATGTTTTTCCATTTCCTACAAAACTTCCATCTGGATATAAATCTACGCCATCATACGCTGCACTGTTGTACCAAGTATCAGGTGTAGTAATAATTATGTTGGAACGGGTAACGGATAATGGATTTAACCATTCATAGTACTGTTCATAAGTAAGCCATGGTTCATCACAAGTAGTAAAAAATTCTTCCTCTTCATGGGTATGTTCCTCTTCTTGAGTTTCTGTCACTTCCTCCTTTCCTTCGTTCTCGTCTATTCCTTCCATAGAAGAAACTTCTTCCTTTTGGCTTTCTTCTAAAGTAAGTTCTTCTTTGAAAGTTTCATCTGTTGTTTCCTGTTCTGTACTTGCATCGATTGAAGATAACTCTTCTGTCTCTGTAGAAGCTTCTGTACTTTGTATTGCAGAGGATAACTCTTCTTTTGAAGTTATTTCTTCCTCTGAAGCATCTACTTCTTGCGTTTCTGTTGACGGCAAATCCGACTCAATTATTACTTCTGTTGAACCATCAACTGTAACCTCATAAGTATTATCTGTTGGCTCATTTCCACTAGCATATACAGACATGCTAGTAGATGGAAACGCAAGTGCGATTGCAAGTACCATCGAGAGTACTCGTCTTCTCATCCAATTCCTCCTTACTTTTGTTTGCATAACAACTGATATTTCTATCAGCAGGGCTGTCACAACCCAGTAAAAGAGACTCGAAAGTATTACAAATCTCCTTTGCTGGATTGTGACAGAGAGGAATCTTAGAGTGACTTTTTAAAAATAAAACAACAAAAAAGGCAACCCTTATATGGGTTGCCTATTACCTCTATACGATTCATAAAGCTGTATTTATTTTTTTATTTAAAAAGGAACATAGTTTTCTACAATTAATACAATGGTTAATCCATTTTCTTCATTTACAAAAGACGCAACTCCGATGCACATTTCTTCGGAAGCTGAATCGACAATATTTTTCCTATGAGAAGGTTCATTTAATAACCCTTGAGCTAACTCTGTAATTTCTTGTACTACTTGTGCATCTGTTAATGGGAAAGTTTTTGCACCACTAATACTTACACCTGCTTTTCCTTCCATGTAACCTGCTCGCATCCATGTAGGTCCACTACCATATCCATGAGTCATGTTTGGATCTACAAACTCAGCAGCTCTACTATTGGCGTTCATTCCACCATGGCTAGCTACTACCGGTGTAGGATTTGCACTTGCTCCACTTTCTACTCTAGCCGCATTTAAAATTTTAATTGCAGTTTGTCTAGCTAACTCAACTTGAGTAGCAGTTAAAGGTGTAGCACCTTGCTTTACTGGTTCTGTAGGAGCAACTGTTGTTGGTGCTTGTGTCGTTGGTGCCTGTGTAGTAGGTGCTACAGTTGTTGGTGCTGTTGTTTGTGGCTCCGTTGGTTTTGCTGTTGTTGGTTGTGTCTGTGCCACTGTTGTCGTAGGTGTTGTTGTACTTGGCTTTGTAGTTGTACTACTATTGCCAGTATTTGAACTACTTGGTTTGCTTGTAGAAGTATTACTTCCACTTGATGGCTTACTAGACACATGATTGTTATTTGCTACTGTTGTGCTAGTCTGTGTGCTACTAGCATTGTTCCCTGCATTGTTTATGTTATTGTTTTTATTATTATTTTTATTTGTATTATTGTTATTTGTTGTACTAGAAGAACTTGTTGCCTTTGAAATAATTACTTCTACTTGGCTTTCTTTTTCTTCCTTTACGGCTTCTAGTTCTGTTTTTTGCTCTTGTAACTCTTTTACTTTCTCAACATCCCCTTGGCTTTCTGCCAATTGAATCTCTTCTTCTAAACTTTCTAATTCAGCATCTAAGCTTTCTAGTTCTTCCGAAACAGATTCATATTCAGAAGAATCTACCTCTTCTTCTGATGTATTTATATCTTCATTTATTGCTTCATTAGAAGTATCGCTTTCATCTTCCACAGATTCTTCCAATGATTTTGTACTATCAAACTGTGTTGTTTGATTTGTGCTATTATTAGAACCGCTACATGCGATTGTAGTTGTTACTAATAATGTACTTACAACAATTAGAATTGTTCTTGTTAAAAAATTTCTTTTAATCATAATGTTTCCCTCCTTGATTTTATCAATTGCAATTTCATTACTTTCTAATAGTTACTAATATAGTATAGTAACTATACAGAAATAAAATACTATTCTCAAGAGAAGTATAACATAGTCTATTTAAAATTTCATATTTTTTTCTACTAAAAAATGCTTATATTTTTATATTCCTATTCTTCTATTCTATTGTTAGACAACCCTTATTCTATTTTCAATGTACAATTATCGTCTTGATTTTTCTTTGATTCATATTTTTAGAATTTTTTTGAATCGCTTTAGATTTCTACGTATAGATATCGATATGTATTAGAATTTCTATTAAAACTTTATCACATAATTATAATAGTTTCAATTGAATTTTTAGTATTCTACAATTCGTAGCATTAAACATTAATTAAGCAACAAATTTTCCCATAGTAAGCTATATTTACTATTACAACATTATAAGCGATTTTTAGACACTTATAATTCTTGCAAATTTGCGAAAGTACCTATTTCATGGACAACGTAGCAAATTTAAGAAAATAACATATAGAAAAATATGTTTTATATGAACAATTAATAATATTCACTATTTGTACAAATTGTCACTCTAATTTGAAGACTATCCTTTTGCACCCTAACCCTACAAGAAAATAAAAGGGTAATACATGACCATCACTATAATAGCCATATATTACCCTTTTACTAATTATTTTTGTAAAAAGTACTCTTTTATAACTTCCATTGATGTATTAAATATTATTTTTTATTATACATATTGTGGTCTTCCTACTCTTTTTTATCTCTAAAATATGGATATCGCCATAAAATACCGATTATTCCTACTGGAATACACATGGATGCACACATCCTTAATATATAGACAGCCATTTTGGGTGTAACAAAAAACATTGAAACAATAAAAGATAACATAACACATCCCATTCCTATCCCTAGTAGAATAGCACTTCTTATAAAATTTAACTGAATTACTAAACGCTTTTTTATAAGTCTTAAACCACAGCCTAACATTGACATTCCACCGCCACCAATAAGGGCTCCTGCAATAGCACCAAGAATATTATATATTCTATGGTCCATTCCATCTTCTATTTCTATATCCAATAAGAGCATACATAACATACATATAACTCCTAACATAAACATAGCCATCCCCCAATAAAATCCACATTTAAATTGGGTCGCCTCGATTTGTTCATCGGTATGAATTGGAATTATCCCATCTTCTCCAGCAAAAAAATGAATATTTTTTTCACTGGATTTGATTGGCTCCCAGCCATAACTACGAAAAATGTCTATGTATTCTTCTTTTTCGTCTTTCTGTAATTTCTTAATATCGTAACTAAATATTAAATTTTGTGGATTTTCTTTATGTAAAATGTAAAATCCCCATCGATATTCTCGAAATATCCATCCTTCTAAGGCATATTTATGCAATATTTCCATATCCTCTTTATCTTCAAAAGCTAATCCACTAGACATAATCCATTTTCTATTTTTCATTTGCACTCTCCCATTTTAGGATAACGTTTAGAAACAAAACCCTAAATCACCTTTTAATACATTTCTTCCATGCTGTACCATTTTTTCTCTACGAACAAGCTCTTTTTCTACTAATTCTCTCCCTTTGTCTGTAAGAATATATGTTTTCTTTCTGTCACCAGAACTTGTCTGAGTAATATAGCCACCCTCATCTAATTTCTTTAGCAATGTATACAATGTTGCTGGACCTAAATTTAATTTATTTTCTGTCATATCATTTACATATTGCATAATAGCATATCCATGACGTTCCTGCACTAAAGATAATAATATATAATAAGTTGCATCTGTTAATTGTTCTGATTCTAAACTATCATTTTTTGGCATAATCTCTCACCTTTCCTTCTAAAAAATATCTTTTTTTGTTTATCCTACTTAATATATCATATAATGATATATTACCATACCCTTTTCTCTTCTGTCAAACAAAAACCTCCTTTATTAGATATTATCTCATCTAATAAAAGAGGTTTTCTTTTCTATTATATTAGCACATTTTACTATTATAATTATTTTTCTTTAATTTTTACAATTACCTTTTTAATTGGAGCTGGTGTCCCATCCATAACCTTTGGCTTATGTCCATCTTGTGGTTGGAAAATGCAATAGAAATCCTTTGTTGTAAGCATACTAATTCCCTTTACATCATTTTCATAGAAAGTAATATCCTTTTCTGGATTGTATTCTGTTTTTACAGTTAACTCACATCTTGGAGCATATACCATGTTTTCAGCTCCTTCAATTACATATTGAATATCTGTATAATTTTCATGAGTTTCAAATTTTCCACTTTCTTCAGGAATTGTTGTATATTCTACAACATTTGCATATACTTCTTTTCCATCAATTTCAACTTTTCCTGGTTGTAATGCAGCTAAATCTGTGTTTAATAAGAAATTAACTGCTGTTTCGTAATTTTTTCCTAATGCCTTGTAAATGTTTAAATTTTCTTTTGAATCGTAAATCATAGTTTTATTCTCCTTTAATTTAAATTTGTAACATCATCATTTTTGTCATATTTTTATATTTGAAACTTCAAAGATGATAAATTTTTATTATCTTTATTATAATTCAAATTTTTCAAAAGGTAAATAGTTAATTCTTTTTCTCTTCCTTCCAATGCTTTATTAATACCGGAACTTCATATAATAACATCCCAATCCATCCAAAGAAGCAGCTAAATGCAATTCCTTGAATTCCATATATAGGCGCTAGCAAATATGAGAATATTACGCGAACTACAATTTGTACAAACGTTGCTGCTAATGTTATTTTCATTTTTCCCATTCCTCTAAAATACCCTTGAATCCCATTCGTAATTGCTGGCAATATATAGAAAAATGCCATTGGTTGTAAGTATAGTACTCCTAGTGTTCTAATATTTGAATTGTCATCCATAAAAATACTCATAATATTAGAAGCAAATAAAAATACAATTAGACATATAAACAATCCATAGATAAATTCGATTAAAATTCCCCAGAAAAATCCTTTTCTTACTCTTTCTTTTTCTTCTGCTCCTCTATTTTGTGCTAAAAATACAGTCATAGAATGGGCAATACTTTGCTCTGGTGTTAGTGCAAAATCATCGACTCGATTTACTGCATTAAATGTAGCAATAGAATCTACACCTAAAGGATTTACTGCTGCTTGAATTAATACCTTTCCAATATATAAACAGGTCTGCTGCATTGCACTTGCCCAACTATATCCTACTGTTATTTTAAATAATGCCATAT
Source organism: uncultured Lachnospiraceae bacterium (assembly GCA_944380055.1). Lineage (GTDB taxonomy): Bacteria > Bacillota > Clostridia > Lachnospirales > Lachnospiraceae > Fimimorpha. The sequence continues at coordinate 4,549 of CALWGN010000324.1, read as the reverse complement.
CTACAATAAATTGTTTTCTTTTTAGTTGCAACGCTGGTATTTTTTTGTATACATATACAATACAGCAAGAAACAGATATTATTTGGGAAATAACAGTTGCCCATGCAGCACCTTCTACTCCCATTTGAAATACTGCTACAAATAATAAGTCTAAACCTACATTTAATACTGCTGAAATTGATAAAAAAATAATTGGTGTTTTAGAGTCTCCAATACTTCTAAGTGAAGATGCATACACATTGTATAAAAATGTTGCTATAAAGCCAATGCATATAATATGTAAATAAGATGTTGACTGCTCTAAAATATTCTCTGGTGTTCGTATTAATCGTAATATTGGAGCTGCAAATATAGCTAGCAATAAACTTAGTGCTACTGTAAAACCAAACCCTATAATTAATGCAGTGGAAAACTCTCGTCGCAACGTTTCTTCTCTACCTGCACCATAATATTCACTCATTAAAACAGAAGCTCCTAAGCATAACCCTACAATTAAAAATGTAATGATATTCATAATTGGACCAGCACAACCAATTGCTGCAAGTCCATCTTCTCCAGCAAATCTTCCTACTATAATAGAGTCTGCTGTGTTATAGGTTAATTGAAAAAGATTTCCTAAGATAGTTGGTATTGTAAAACCAATCAATAGCTTAGGAATATTACCTGTTGTCATATTTTTTGCCATAACTAATTCCTCTCATCTTTATATTTCCTGATTTTTATTACATCTACGATTTTTAAGGACCGTAAGTTCCTATCATACCAAGTATCATACTCATTTTGCCACATACCTAGTCTTCTAATATAAATACAAAGTATTTATTATACAAAACATTAATTTACATTTTTTTAAAAAAATGATAGTATAACTTATGTTACTTATTTTTATTTAGGAGGTGTAAAATGCTTATCCATACATTATTAAACAGCTTAGAATCTACAATTTATGAAGGTATTCTAAAGCTTGATGGTTGTGCAGACAGTAACATGTCAATTTACTATGATTTAGATTTAATAAATTATCTTTTGTCTACTTCTTTTACAACAAATGAAGAATGCCTTTCTCAATTACAATCTGCATTAAAAAAGGAAGGAAAAGAAGATAAAATATTAGTTCAATTACAGAACAATCGCTTTCAATTTACTGTCACAAAGACTGGAATTGCACATATTTGCAAATCCTATCAAAACAAACCTTTTTTAAAGCAATTAATTGATTTGACGAAAAACCGTCAATTTACATTAGAACAAATTATAAATTTATTCTCACAATACTCAGACAATTATATTCATGAAGAAATTGACAACCCTGAATTTCAACACATTTTTTCTTTTTCCGATACTCAATTAGATCCGTATGTGTATTGCTTCACTTTTGATGAAATGGGTAGCTATTTCCATCGCCTATTGCCATATCATTTAGAAGATTTATTAAAAGAAGACCATCATCATTAATATTGGGATTGTTACAGAATAATTTTTGCATTTTGTAACAATCCCTTCTTTTATTTTATAACAAGCTTTTTTTTTTTTTTTTTTATATATAAAAACTCTTCATTATTCTTTTAATTATTTTTTCCTAACACTCTTTCTACTAATGTTACTCGATTAAATGGCAATACAAAATAATATCCATCTACAAAATCTTTTGTATATTCTATAATACTTTTTGCAATAGAAATTCCTACTTCTTCCCCTTCTTCTCTTGTCATATTTTCATTATATTGCTTCACTACTCCATCTGGTACTCTAATTCCTGCTATTTCATTTTGAATAAATAAGGCATTCTTTTTGCTTACTAATGGCATTAATCCTATTAGTATTTTTGCATTTACCTCTTCTTTCATTTGCCTAATAATATATGCATCCTCTTTTGAAAAAACTGGTTGTGTCAAGAAAAATGTGGCGCCTGCTTCTACCTTCTTTTTCATTCGATTAATTTCTACTTGTATATTTTTTCTCGCATAATTAATAGCTCCTCCATAACAAATAGGTGAATGAGAAAAATGGTCTTCATTCATTTGACTTACAAACTTCATTAAACAAACAGAGTCAAAGTTGAATACACTTTTTATATTCTGTCTACTTGCAGACGGAACTGGATCTCCTGTAATAAGTAAAAGATTTCTTATTCCATTCATATGGGCTCCTAATATTTGGGAGCTCATAGCAATTTTATTTTTATCTCTACAACAAATGTGAGGCATTACAGGAATTTTAACTTGAGAACTTACTTTTACGCTCATTAAAATAGAGTCAGCTCTTGTCCTCCCAGATGGAGAATCTGCAAAAGTTAAAATATCTACCCCTTTATGCTTTAAATAATTTGCAGCTTCTAATATTTTTCCATCATCTGATCCTACTGGAGGATCTAATTCTACTGCAATCACTTTATTTGCTGGTGAGGCTTTTTCAAATATTTGTACTACATTCTCACTATCCTTTTTTTCCTTTTCTAATATTTTTGATACTAGGATCGTCTGGTCAGTTCTTTTTATAGGAATTTCTTCACATATTTTTTGTATAACCTTTGGCATTGTTCCACAACAGCCACCTAAAATATCAACTCCTAGCTTTTCTATCTCTTTTAATTTTTCTGTAAAATATTGTTCATTTCCTAAAAATACCATACGATTTTGACGTATTTGTGGATAGCTAGAGTTTGGTAATGCAGTAATATATTTTCCTACGTTTAAATTCATTTGTTTTAATAATTGGAATAAATGAGCTGGTCCAACTCCACAATTGAACCCAATAGCATCAATATGAGGGTGCTTACTCCCTTCTTCTAATAATCGTTTTCCACTAAGACCACATTCTGTATATCCATGCTGATTCATAGCAAACTGAACAATAACAAATGCTTCTTTATTCTTTTCTTTAATGTAAGATATTATTGGAGAAATAATATCTAGTTCATGAAAGGTTTCAAAGACAAAAATATCTGCTTGGCACTCTAAAAATACATCTACAATCTTTTTGTACTCCTCCATACACTCATCTCTTGTACGACTTTCATCAATAATTGGACCAATATCTGCTCCAATAAAGGCAGAATCTTTGCACGCTTCTTTTGCTATTTCATATGCACATATTATATTCTCTTTTACATAATCAAAACCTGCTTGTAATCCTACGGTATTAGAGGCAAATGTATTAGTACGAATCAGTTTTGCCCCTGCTTGTATGTACTGCTCGTGAATTTTCTTTACAGTTTCTTTGTCTTTTGTATTAGCTTCTTCCACATTCCATTTACTATCCTTTTGAATAGTTGTATAATAAGTTCCAAATGCCCCATCTGTAATTAATTTATATGATTTTAAATATTCTCGTATATTCATATATAACTCCTTTTTATAATCAACATAGCTTTTTCATCTCTCTTTTCATTTTATCAAAAAAAATGCTAAGACTCAACGTTTAAAACAGAAAATAATTTTTATAACAATTTTATAACAAAAAAGAAGCCTTATGACTTCTTTTAATATGAAACAGAATGTGTATCTATTAAAAGTATAATTCATCATAAGACTCCAATCCATATATAGCTATCATTAATATTATGATTCATATATTTGATATGTATTTTTACCTTTTTTCTTTGCTCCATACATAGCTTTATCTACCTGTTCAAATGCATGAGTATAATCCATGCCTTCTTCTATAGGAGCAGCACCAACACTAACTGTAATCTTTACATCTTCCAAATCTTTAAATTCTAGGGAATGAATTCCTTCTATTAGTGACTCTATCCAATTTTTTATACTTTCTTTGCTATATATTTCAACTAATAAAATACAAAATTCATCTCCGCCAATTCTTCCTACATAATCAACATTTCTTGCTTTTGATTTTAATAACTTTGCCATATCTTTTATAATAGTATCACCAGCTATATGTCCATATACATCATTTACTTTCTTAAAGTCATCAATATCAACAAGAACTAAAATATCTCTACTAACATTTCTATTTTTTTTCTTTAATCGGTCTTCCACCTTGTTTCTAAATGATACTTTATTTAAAAGTCCAGTAAAACTATCTAATTCGCTTTGCCTTTTAAGCTCTTTATTTCTAATTTCAATTTGCTTTCTTTTTTCTTCTATTTCTTGTAATTGAATTTGAGATAATAGCCCAGCGCATTCATTTTCTTGCTTAACCATTTTTCCTTCGCTAACAACTTCTCTATATTATAATAAGTCTTCATATAAAGCCTTCTTATCTCCTAGTATTTCCCATAATTGTGATTTTGCATATAATAGCCTTTCCTTATAATCATATGCATCACACTTTTCAATAGTTGGCTCTATTACCATTATAATTTTCTTAGCTAATTCAATATTCTTAATATCATAACAGCATTCAATAATATTAAATACTACTCTTATGAAATGAGTATCGATATTACTACACTGGACATATTCTAAGAATTCATTTACCTTTCTTTCTAGCTCTTCTTTTGTATCTTGCTTATATTCCATTAAAATATGACACGCAATTAAACTATTTTTAATGACTGGAATTGCTCTATCATTTTCATCGGATAAAT
>CALWGN010000323.1 GCA_944380055.1 uncultured Lachnospiraceae bacterium | reverse complement strand
CTTATAGATGCAACAAGACATCTTCCGTCTTCATCTAAAGCTAACAGCTCTGCCCTTTGTATACCCTCTACAAGAATTCTCATGTCACCATTTGGCATACGCATAATTTGCTTAATTTTTGCAATTGTTCCCATTGTATGTAACTGTGACAATGCTGGATTGGCAATGTTACTTTCTTTTTGTGCGATTAAGTACACCAATTGATTGGAAGCCATTGCTTGATTTGCTGCTTCCAACGACTTTTTTCTACTAATATCTAAATGTATTGTCATTGCTGGTAATACTGTCATTCCCCTAAGTGCAATGGCAACCATATTTTTTTCTCTTATCATATGTTTTACCTTTTACCTTATTTTCTAAATTTTATTATTTATATTATCAACTTATTCCGTTGTTAATTTCCAATTTAATTACTAAATATTGTTAAAGTATAAAAATACATATAATTTTAGAACAAAGTTCTTTTTAATATTTAAATCAAAGTAGGCAATTGCCTATTTGAAAGTATTGTATGTGTTTTTTACCACCCTTTCAGTTTGCAATTGCCTATTTGATTTCTATCATTTATTTATTGTGCTAGCTGATTGCTATCTCTATACTCAAATATTGGCTTTTCTGTTCCGTCTACTGCTTCTTTTGTAATAATGCAACGGCCAATGGTATCGTCTGATGGTACTTCAAACATAATATCCATCATTACTTTTTCAATGATAGAGCGAAGCCCTCTAGCTCCTGTTTTTCTTTCTTGTGAAAGCCTTGCAATTTCTTCTAAGGCTTCTCTTGTAAATTCCAAATCTACACCATCTATTTCAAATAGCCTCTTATATTGCTTTACAATAGCATTTTTTGGCTCTGTTAAAATTTGAACTAGGGCATCTTTATCTAACATATCTAATGCAACGATAACTGGTACACGACCAATAAATTCAGGAATAAGTCCAAACTTTGTTAAATCTTCTGGCATTACTTCCTTAAATAATTCACCTGCATTTTTTTCTGTCTTTTCTTTTATCTCTGCACCAAATCCCATGGATTTTGTACCAGAGCGTGATTCAATAATTTTTTCCAAGCCATCAAAAGCACCACCACAAATAAATAATATATTTGTAGTATCAATTTGTAATAACTCTTGATGTGGATGCTTTCTACCGCCCTGTGGAGGAACACTTGCAACTGTACCTTCTAATATTTTTAGTAGTGCCTGCTGCACTCCCTCTCCAGAAACATCTCTTGTAATGGAAACATTTTCTGATTTTTTTGTTATTTTATCTATTTCATCAATATAGACAATTCCATATTCTGCTCGTTCAATGTCATAATCTGCTGCTTGAATTAGCTTTAATAAAATATTTTCTACGTCTTCTCCTACATATCCTGCTTCTGTTAAGCTTGTTGCATCTGCAATAGCAAATGGTACATTTAATAGCTTTGCTAAAGACTCAGCTAGAAATGTTTTCCCACTACCAGTAGGCCCTAACATAAGGATATTACTCTTTTGAATTTCTACTTCACTATCTTTCATTGATGTAATACGTTTATAATGGTTATAAACAGAAACTGCTAATGCTTTTTTAGCTGTTTCCTGTCCAACCACATATTCATCTAAATGCGCTTTTATTTCTATTGGCTTTAGTAGATTAATGTTACCCATTTGTGGTCGGTTATCTACCAACTCTTCTTCTAAAATCTCAGAACAAAGTTCAATACATTCATCACAAATAAATATCCCTTTATTACCTGCAATTAATTTACGAACTTGTGACTGGGACTTTCCACAAAAAGAGCAACGATATTGTTGTTCGTCTGCCTTTCCAGCCATTTTTTTACCTCTTTCTACTATTAGTGGTGTTCAATAACTTCGTCGATAATTCCATATTCCATTGCTTCTTTCGCACTCATATAATTATCTCTTTCTGTATCTTTTTCTACTTGCTCCATTGGCTTTCCTGTATTTTCAGATAACAGTTTATTTAATTTTGTACGAGTTTTAATAATATGATCAGATACAATCTTAATATCTGTTGCTTGACCTTGTGCTCCACCAGATGGTTGATGAATCATAACTTCTGCATTTGGAAGGGCATATCTTTTTCCTTTTGTACCACCAGCTAATAAAAATGCTCCCATACTAGCTGCTAATCCCATACAAGTAGTAGATACGTCACACTTTACATATTGCATAGCATCATAAATTGCCATACCTGCTGTTACAGATCCACCTGGACTATTTATATATAAATGAATATCCTTGCTTGGGTCTTCTGCTTCTAAAAATAGTAGCTGAGCAACAATAGTATTTGCAAGGGCATCTGTTACCTCTTCTCCAAGGAAAATGATTCTATCTTTTAATAAACGAGAATAAATATCATAAGATCTTTCTCCTCTATTTGTCTGTTCAATGACATATGGTACTAATGGCATATAAATACCTCCTTTTTTTCTTTTTATTATAAATAATAGGGGATTTCACTAAACTCACATTATTGCGAATTAAGCGAAATCCCGTACATTAGCCTAGGCTATATTATTTCGCAGCATTAACAATCAAATCTACCGCTTTTTGTACTGATAAATCATTCTTAATTGCTTCTTTTTCTGCTTCACCCATTGCTTCTTTTAATTTTTCAACTTCCATATTGTACATAGAAGCCATTTCTTCTAAGTTCTTATTAATTTCTTCTTCTGTTACTTCAATTGCTTCTGCAGCAGCAATCGCTTCTAATACTAATCTGCTTTCAATTCTCTTTAATGCTTGTGGCTTCATTTGTTCTAACATAGCATCTACAGTTTGTCCTGTGTATTGCATATATTGTTCCATAGTTAAACCTTGCATTTGCATTCTTTGTGCAAAGTCTTGAACCATTTGACGAGCTTGTTCTAAAACCATAGCTTCTGGAATTTCCATTGTAGCATTTTCGATTGCCTTATCAACTAATGCGTTTTCCTTTGCTATCTTAGCTTCTTTTTCTTTCTTTTCTGTAAGGTTCTTCTTTACACTTTCCTTATACTCTGCAAATGTATCGTAATCAGAAATATCACTTGCAAAATCATCATCTAATTCTGGAAGTTCTTTTGCCTTAATAGCCTTAATTACTACTTCAAATAATGCTGGCTTTCCAGCTAATTCCTTTGCATGATATTCTTCTGGGAATGTAACGTTTACATCAACCTTATCCCCAATGTTCTTTCCGATTAATTGATCTTCAAATGTATCAATGAAAGAATGAGAACCAATTGTTAAATCATAATCTTCAGCCTTTCCACCATCAAAGTGAACACCATCAACAGAACCATCAAAGTCGATTGTTACAATATCACCATTTTCTACTGCTCTATCTTCTACTGTAATTGTTCTAGAGTTTTGTTCTTGTACTCTCTTAATTTCAGCATCAACTTCTTCCTCTGTTACTTCAACTGCTTCTGCTGTATATTCTAATCCTTTATAATCACCTAATGTTACTTCTGGCTTAATAGCTACTGTAGCTGTGAAAATAAAGTTCTTACCTTTTTCGATTTGTGTTACATCGATTTCTGGTCTTGATACGATTTCTAATTCGCATTCATCTGCAGCCTTTCCATAAGCTTCTGGAATAATTTCGTTTGCTGCATCTTCATAGAAAATAGCTGCACCATACATCTTTTCAATAATTTGACGTGGTGCTTTTCCCTTTCTAAAACCTTGGATAGAAATTTTTCCTCTGTTCTTTAAATAAGCTGTTTGTAATGCTTTTTCAAATTCTTCTGCAGATACCTCTATTGTCAATTTTGCCATGCTTTTTTCAAGCTTCTCAATTTGTACACTCATTATCTTTTTTCCTCCTAAATAGATTCGCTCTATATAGCGATACTCGTTTCAATGTACAATTATAGCACAAGCCTTTTCAAAATACTAGAGAAAATTTGTGAAAAACCTATATTTTTATTACAATTTTACTTAGTTTTTATTTCCTATACAAATTCTTATCATACAAATATATTGGTTTATTTTTTAAGTATTATACTAAATAAGATATCTATAAACTATATAAGTAAATAGAAAGCACTACTGCATAAATCCTAAAAAGAAAATGCTATCGTGCTTTTTATCAATTTCATAGCAAATATTAATGCCGTATTGTAATATCTCTAATCCATCGTAAATTCAAAGTCTGCAGTTACTTTATACGATTTTCCTTGACTTGAGACATTGTATACTATTTGATAAGTGGCATTCTCATCTGAAGATAGCATCTGGCTAAAATCATAAGTGAATGTTCCATTATCATCAGGAGAAATAACTGTAAGCAAATCATAAAATGGATACTCAAATACAACATCTACCCATCCAGTTTCTGTTTTTTTCAGTAAATCAAAATCATGGATAACTGTAACCTCTTCCTCTGATTTATTACGAATGGTAACCGTAACGTTATTCATAGAGTTTTTCGTCATAACACTAGGATTTATTGATATAGAAATCTTACTTGAAATATCATTAGTGCTATACTCGTTTGTGGTAGTAATTTCTGTGAATACTTGGCTTGTAAGTTCAGTCTCTATTTGTGCTATCTGTGTTTGAGTTTTTTCTTCTTTATTATTGCTATTGGACATATTACAGCTAGATAGCATAGAAACTAGGGAAAATAAAAACATACCAATTAATAAAGTAACTATTTGTTTTTTCATAAACATCCCACCTTTCTATATTATTTTTATTCTGTTATACCTAGAATCTTTTCAATCTGTGTGGCTACACTTTCCTCTAACTTATCATAGACAATTCCATCATATTCATAGAACCTACTAGAAATTGCTGTATATTTTAAACTGTCAATTTGCATACCATTTTTCAGTGTAAATGTTAAATAGCGCCCCTTATAAACTTCCTCTAAACTATTAGTATCATCTCCTATTCCAATCATATTCCATTTATTAGCCCCATAACAGGTTATAGTAGAAAGGGTATTGTATAAAGTTTCAATGTCCTTTTTATTCGTAATAGTCATTGTACCAATTTCTTGTTGCAACGCTTTTCCTTCATCTGTATTGTTCATATTAGCAGGTGTAACAGTGACGCTAACAATATCCTGTGCAGATGTCACCCCATAAATTTCTTGTAACACTGTACCATAACTGTATGTAGTAATATTAGTATCATCGTTATTCACTAAAAATGACGAAAATTGCCACAACGTTAAGGTATCACCTTCTTTTTGTATTATGTACTGTAACTGATCATAACCAGATATCCTATACCAGTCTTCTGTATTCTCTAAAGGTTTACCAATCCCATTGTCTAAAAGATTTATCTTGTCATTTTCTAACACTTGATGATATTCTGCGATTTTTCCGTTTATAGAAACTCGTTTCAAATATTGGACTTCTGTATTAGATATATTTTGTGATTCTGCTATAAAATCATGCTTATTTTCATCTACTGTACTCACCTCTTGGCTTATCCCATCAGACTGCTGTCCATTATCTAAAAACGTATCCTCTGTCTGATTTTCCCTATCTGAATGTATAATGTTTGGTTGGTTTTGTGGTTCTGACAGTTTCATACTTAATATACTGACACCTGTTACTAAACATAAACAAGCTACTGTTATTCCCCATTTTCTAGCTACACCATTTGCAGGTTTTTGGCAAGGTTGTGCATTTTTTATAAGCTCATCATCAATTTCTCCAATTGCATAAAGAAGTTTTTCATTTTTCTTTTTCACAGTGTAATCCCCTCCTCTTCAAGATAGAATTTTAAGTCTTTTCTCATACGAAACAACATTAGAGTAACTTTATTTTCACTCATACTATATTGTTTTGCAATCTGAGCAATTGGATACAAATACCAATACCGACGAATAAAAATATTTCGTTTCTTTTCTGGTAATCTATAAAGGAATTGATTGATACACTGTACTAAAAACTTTTCTTTCATCATTTCCTCTATACCATTTTTAGAATAAATACAGTCTTCAAGCTCTGAAAGGACTAATTCAACTTGTATTCCACTACGTTTTTGCCTCTCACTTTTTCTGTATCTATCAATGGAAAGATTTCTAGTAATTTTCCCAAGAAATGCTGACAGACATTCTGGACGTTGTGGAGGAATAGATTTCCAAGTTCTCATATATGTGTCATTTACACATTCCTCTGCATCCTCATCATTATATAAAATGTTATATGCTATCGTATGACAGTAGCGACCATACTTTTTGTCAGTTTCTAAAATTGCAGACTCAGACCGCTGCCAGTAAAGGTCAATAATTTTGTTATCATTCATACCCTAATCCCCCTTTCTTTTTTTCCCTCCTCATTGTAACAACCCTTTCACCTATATAGACGTAAAAAAACAGAGTTCATTTCATCTTTTTTTAATTTTTTTCTTAGTACACTTTTTAATGCCTAATATTATTAAAATTTGAGGTGTCAAAAGAATTTTACATGTTCTTTTGGCACCCCAATCTTTTTACTATTTATGCAAATATACTATCTTTTACTTTCTTAGCCATTTCTTCTCCCTCTAATACACCAATTAAAGTAATTCCTAAATCAATGGCATATCCCATACCTCTTGCTGTAATTACGTTTCCATCTTTTACTACACCATCGGTTACATAATCTGCTCCTAATAACTCTTTTTCAAATCCTGGATAACAGGTTGCACGTTTTCCATTTAGCAGATTTAAATTTCCAAGAACAGATGGGGCTGCACACATAGCGCTTACCTTTTTTCCTAATTCCACTTGTTTTTTTAACACATCAGCCAATCCTTTATGATTTTTTAAATTAAGAGTTCCTGGCATTCCTCCTGGTAAAAATAATAAATCTGCATCGTCTATCTTAATGTCTTCTATACAAGCATCTGCCACAATTTTAATGTTATGGCTTCCTACTACTTCCTTTGTTCCTGTAATAGACACCATCGTAACTTCTACATTACCTCTGCGTAATAAATCTACAACAGTCAAACATTCTACCTCTTCCATTCCATTTGCTAAAAACGCGTATACTTTACTCATATTTTATCATTCCTTTCTATTATTTTATAAATATTATTTACATTCTAAACAATTTGGGGCTTAAACCTACTAAAGATAAACATTATTTTAGTAGTACTTCTATAATTTTTTCTATTATATATTGTATATTTGTATTTTTATATTTTTACATGATTTCATGTTTATACATTTATACATTTATACATTTGCACTTTTATATATTAGTTAACGTTTTTAAATAAGCCTCTACTAATTGATTTACTTTTTTCGGGTCTGCTTTCCCTTTCATTGCTTTCATGGTCTGACCAACTAAAAATCCCATAGCACGAGTTTTTCCCGCCATATAATCCTCTACTGACTGACTATTTTCCTTTATTACTTGCTCTACTGCAAGTCGAATGCTATCATCATCTTGTACCATTGCTAAACCATGTTCTTTTACATATGAAACTGGCTCCACTCCATCATAAAATATTCTTTCAAATACTTCTTTTGCAACCGTTCGATTAATTATATTTTTATCTATCATAACAATTAAATCGGCTAACTGTTTTGGAGAAAAAGGAATTTTTCCACTATCATTTCCTCTATCTTTTAATAGCCCCATTGTTTCTACCATAAGCCAGTTAGCCACTTCTTTAGGTCTGTTGCAAAGTAAGGTAGTTTGTTCAAAACATTGTGCCATCTGCTTACTTTCCGTCAAAAGCCTAGAATCATATTCTGGAAGATTATATTGTTTTTGATATCTATCTATTTTTTCCTCTCGAAACTCCGGCTGATTTTCTCTAATAGCGTTAATCCAATCATTAGAAATAACCACTGGTGGCAAGTCTGGTTCTGGAAAATATCTGTAATCTTTTGCATCTTCTTTGGAACGCATTACATAAGAAGTTCCTTTTCCATCATCCCATCGTCTCGTTTCTTGCTGTACTTGGTCACCTTTTTCTATTAACTCTATCTGCCTCTTTGTTTCGTGGTCAATAGCACGAGTAATGGCTCGGAAAGAATTCAAATTTTTCATTTCGGTTCTAGTACCTAGCTTTATATCTCCCTTTTTTCTAACCGATACATTTACATCTACACGCATAGAGCCTTCTTGCAATTTACAATCAGATACTTCTAAATATTGAATCCTACATCGAAGCTTTTCTAAAAATTTAATCACCTCGTCCCCACTACTCATATGAGGTTCTGTTACTATTTCAATCAGTGGAACTCCACTGCGATTAAAATCAATATAAGTACAATTACATTCTTCGTCATGAATTAGCTTTCCTGCATCTTCTTCCATATGAAGCTCATGAATACCTATTTTCCTTTCTCCACTATCTGTCTGTATGGTTACATATCCATTGGTACAAATAGGATGATATAGTTGAGAAATTTGATAGCCTTGTGGATTATCTGGATAAAAATAGTTTTTTCTATCAAAAGTAGTAACCTTTGTAATATTGCAGTTTAATGCCAAACCTACTGCAATTGCATAATCAACTACTTTTTTATTTAACACAGGTAAACTTCCTGGCATACCAGTACAAACTGGGCAAGTATTTACATTGACTTCACTTCCAAAGGCTGTGCTGCAACTACAAAATATTTTTGTTTTTGTACATAATTCGATATGTACTTCCAATCCAATGACTGTTTCATATTGAGTTTTTTTATTTTCCATTACACTCCTTTCTAAGTTATAGAAATGATTTCTCCTATAACTGTTTCTATTCATTTAGTATTCATTAGGTATTATTCATTTTCTATTGTTTATCCTTTATTCTTTATCGTTTACTATTTATATTTTGTTTTAATTGCTGTCCTTTTATTTTCTGTTCATAGGTATATGCTGCTTGTATCACTTTTTTATCTTCACAACAATTTCCAACAAATTGTACTCCTATTGGTAATCCATTATTATCGTACCCATAAGGAACACTAATTGCTGGAAGCCCTGCTAAATTGGCAATGACTGTATATCCATCAGAAAAGTAATGTTTTGTAGGGTTATTATCATTACATTCTTCTAATTTAATGCCAGTTACTGGTGCTGTTGGCATTAACAATACATCATATTGTTCAAATATTTGAGCTAACTGATTCTTTATTTTATTTCTCACTTTTAATGCTTTCTTATAGTAATCTTCATAATAACCAGAGCTTAACGTAAAGGTCCCTAGCATAATTCTTCGTTTTACTTCTATTCCAAACCCTTGTGTTCTTGTTTGTTGATACATTTGTTGTAAGTTATTGTAATCTTTGGCTCGAAATCCATACTTTACTCCATCGTATCGTTCTAAATTAGAACTTGCCTCTGCACAAGCTAAAATATAATAGGTAGAAAGAGCTTGCTCTAGTGTAAATGGAAGAGATACATAAGAAACATTAGCTCCTAATTGCTCTAACATTTCTTTGGAATGAATCAGAGCCTTCTTAATTGTATTTTCTAGCGTATTATCAAAATCATTTTGCAATATTCCTATGTTCATTCCTGCTATATTTTCAATTAACCCTTTTGTAAATTGATAATCATTTATTTTTCTTGATGTAGCATCTTTTTCATCATAAGAAGACATCACCTCTAATAATGCAGCACAATCGGATACATTATTCCCCATTGGACCAATTTGGTCAAAGGAAGAAGCATAAGCAATTAACCCATTTCTTGATACTAATCCATAGGTTGGCTTCATCCCTGTAATTCCACAAAATGCTGCTGGTTGTCGAATGGAGCCTCCTGTATCACTACCAATAGAAAGTGGAACTATTTTAGATGCTACTGCAGCTGCAGAACCTCCAGAAGATCCTCCTGGTGTATATTTTTTATTTCTTGGATTTTTCGTTACTTGAAAGGCAGAAGTTTTTGTTGTAGTTCCCATTGCAAACTCGTCCATATTGGTTTTCCCTATAATAATCATTCCAGCTTCTTTTATTTTCTTAATAACGGTAGCATCATATATAGGTATAAAATTTTCTAATATTTTAGATGCACAAGTTGTTTTTATTCCTTTTGTACAAATGTTATCTTTAATTGCAATAGGAACTCCTGCTAAGACTCCACATAACTCTCCACTATTAATTTTTTCTTGAATGTTATCTGCCTCTAAAAGCAGTTCTTCTTTGTCTCTAATAAATAAAAAACTTTGAATCTGGTCTTCTATTTCATTTATTCTTTCTAATACACTTTCCACTACTTGCCTTACCGTAAGTTCTTTATTTTTTATTTTTTTACTTAATTCTAATGCTGTTATATCTATATCGTTCATTCTTTACACCTCTAATCTATTGTTTTTGGTACAACAAATCCATTTTCTTTTCTTTTAGGTGCATTAAAAAGTATCTGTTCTCTATGTCCTTCTAAGCTAGTCTGATTATAACAAATAGTGGTATCTTCTCGAAAAACATTGACTATTTTGCTATTATCCATACTATCATTAATGCTGTTAGCATCATCTTCTATATTAACCTCATTAATATTATCAACATCCTCTAATGCACTAACATATTTTATCATTTGTTCCATATCTTTTTTTGCCTGTTTTTTTTCCTCACTGGATAATTGAAGATTTGATAGCAATATCATATGATTTAACATTTCCTCTGTTATTTCCATTCAATACATTCTCCCTTACTTATTATTATCTTTATCTATTTACATACGAAAATGTAACACTTATAACTACTATTTTTTGTTTTCATTGTTTTTCTTTTCCATACTATCTTCAATTATATCAGATATTTTACTTTAAGAAAGAGCAATTAATTTTGGGTAATAAGAATAACTTTTCTTTATCTTATAGCAAGTAGCTTATTTTTTCTAGATAAAAAAAATTAAGCTTGAAAATCTAATACTTGTATAGATTTTCAAGCCCTGATTATATTATTTATTTACAAAATCATTATAAATAAAAAATAGAACGCCGTCGCAACGCCGTTCTTACAAAAACTCAATATGTTTTTATGATTCTAATAGAATTATATGCATCCACAACAGAAATGTCAATAGATTTTCATAAAAAATTAAATGTATTTTTTTCCTTTATATATAGCATCTATAACCTTACAAGCAAATTCATAATTACTTTTAATTAGCTCGTTATTTTTAAAAAAGCCTTTCTTTTGACGCATACGAGTAAAAAATAACATTTTCAGCTCTTTAATTCTATAATATTTAACTTTATCTGATACTACTAAATCATATGTATATAGTAATGCAACAAATTCTAGCATAGGCCGACAAGACAGTTTTTTCTTCCTTTGCTTACTATTTACGGATTGTATCTTTCCAATAATATTCTTAATTTCACCAGGTGCATTAGATGTTCCGTGAGCTAAGTCAGCCAAAATGCAATTATTATGAGCAACTCCATTTCTTAAACTCTTCACAAGATTTATAACTGAAGAAGATACCTTTCGTTGTTCTTTTGCTGAATAGTAAAAATCATAAAATTTTATAAAATCACCAAACGTGAGCATCTCCAGTAAAACCCAGGCAGGACAATCGTCATAAAACACTATTTTATTCTCTTTTCTACATTTTTCCACATTGTCTACTTTTTTAATTGTAAAATACTTACAAATCAAGTCACTAGTGAAGGGAGAGGAACTCGTAGCTTCTAACTTACTAATAATATAAGTATTTTTTTCTAAGAATGTCTTTACAATATCATATCCATTAGTAGATGAATCATTTTCAATATCTTTTAATACTTGCACTTTAAGGGCATGTTCAATATCCAGACACATTTTGGAAACAATAAATCTAAAATGCATATCAATTGTAGACATCTCCTGAAGAAATGAAAAATCAAGGCTTATATACTTTCCAATATTTTTGCCTTTTGTATGCTTCTGATAATTTTTGCGATAGGCAGCAGTTCTCAAATAATTATTTCTATCAGTAAGATATTCCGCCGCTTCTTCTTCTGTAATATATTTAAAAGTAATTCCTTTTTCTTTCATTTTTAATATTAATTGTTTAGCCGTTTGCTTTGGTTTATTTATTCTATTTGACATATGTATTCCTCATTCGAAGTATATTACTACCAAATTAGTATTTATCATTTTAAACGGTAGTACATATACACTATATTATAGCTACTAGTGTGTTTCTCATAATATAAAATTGTAAATTCTTCTTACTGTAAATACTTTATATTTACTATAACATACTACCTTTAAAAACACAATTAATTAAAACTTTCATGTGTTTGCTATACACAATATAGCACTTGTATTCCCACTTTGTATACACTAAACTATTATTGCCCAGTCTTTAGACCTTCTATGTTATATATTTGTGGCTTGCATACCCACTTATCTTCTAACACAAAATACTTATATCTAAGACTTGCATACGTAGGTGGTTTATTTTTTTACTATACAATAAAAGGCACCTAATATTTACACCATTTGTATAAATACTAAATGCCTTTCTAATATATAAATCTATATGCTTACATATTTATATGTTTACATATTTATATGTTTACATACTTGTATATTTTATTACTTATTTTATAATTACTACTGGCTTAATTAAATCCTTTGGCTTATCCTTCATCATTAACAATGCTTCTTCTACTTTATCAAATCCTTCAAAACGATGGGTAATTAATTTAGATGGATCAATACGACCTGTTTCAATAAGAGAAATTAACTTTTCCATTCTAAGTCGTCCACCTGGCATTAATCCTGCTGCAATTTGCTTATGTGCCATACCACATCCCCATTCTACACGAGGAATCTTAATATAGTCACCTTCGCCAATGTAATTTACATTACCAATTTTTCCACCTGGTTTTAGTACTTTAATTGCAGTTGCAAATGTATCTACATCTCCGCCTGCAATAACAACTTTATCTACACCTTTTCCACCTGTTAGTTCCATTACTTGATCTTCAATAGAACCATTTCTATAATTGATAATGTGAGTTGCTCCATATTCTTTTGCAATTTCAATACAATTTGGTCTACTACCAACTGCATAAATTTCAGAAGCACCACGAATTGCAGCACCTGCTACTGACATAAGACCAACTGGTCCAATTCCAATAACTAATACTTTATCTCCAAATTGAACATCTGCAAGCTCTACTCCATGCAACCCTGTTGGCATCATATCACATAACATTACTCCAGTGGCATCATCGATGGATTCTGGCAAATGTGCCATATTTCCATCTGCATCATTTACGTGAAATAGCTCTGCAAATACACCATCTTTAAAGTTTGAAAACTTCCATCCAGCTAACATACCACCTGAATGCATAGAATAACCACCTTGAGCTTCTAGAGAGTTCCAATCTGGTGTAATCGCTGGAACTACTACTCTGTCTCCTGGCTTGAAATCTTTTACCAGCTCTCCTACTGCTTCTACAACACCTACTGCTTCATGACCTAAAATCATGTCTGTACGTTCTCCGATAGCTCCTGACCATACAGTATGTACATCTGATGTACATGGAGAAATGGCGGTTGGACGAACCAATGCGTCATTTGGTCCAATTTCTGGAATATCCTTTTCCACCCAACCAATTTCTCCTATTTTTTTCATGGCAAATCCTCTCATCTAATAAACCTCCTTTGTGTTGTTTTGGGCATTGACTACCCTCATATTTTGTAAATACTTATTTTTATATAATACAATAGTAACATATTTTATATTTAATATCAATTTGATTTTATACGTTTTTACTATAATTTATAAATTATTTTTTATTTAATTTATTATTTTATACAAAAATTTTATTTTAGATATTAACAATAATATCATTACAGCACATAACCGACCAAACTTTATTGTTTTTTCCTATACTTTTGTAGGCTACATCCTTTTTTAGCATCGTCTGTTTGCCATATTCTCCAAAAGGCTGGCTGTTTTGCTTTCAATATCTAACTTATTCCAACTTTTCTATAATAGACAAAATGCCACTAAACAATTAGATAGTGGCATTAACAGACGTTTAATATTTATTTTATATTTGTTATGAAAACACCCTTTCTATATTACGAAATGATGTTCTATTGAGCTTGTAACATACTTTCTACTTTTTCTCTTTCCATACTACCATTGGATGCTAGACGTATGATAGGTATGTTGTATTTTGCTAATATACTATCCTTTAGCCTATCATTTTCCAATTGTTCTGGATTATTTTCATGGAATGCAAATCCATCTACTTCTATTACTAACACGCAGGTTTTGTCTTGCTTTCTAAAAATAACAAAATCCAAGGAACCATAGTAATACAATCGTTCTTCTTCTTTTGTTAGTTTTTCTGTGGAACATAATATATTACAAATTTTTAATTCTCGTACATACTCATAACAGCTATATTCCGATTGTGCTAATATTTCCTCTAGCAATACTCGAAAAGCTTCTTCTGACTGAAATTCTTCTTGTGAATCCATTTTCTCTTTCAATGCAATCAATTTACTAGAATACTGGCGATATAACAAATCAAATATAGATACAATTTGACTTTGAATAATATTTTCACTAATTGTGTTATACTGAATATAACGAATTAAATCAACAATATGTTCTCCTTTATGAAAAAATAATTCCTTATCCGTTACTAAGACAAACTGCTTGATAGCTCTTGATACAGCTACATTTATCATATTAGGATCATCTACAAAGTCTATGCCTCTATTTCCATCCCGTGTATTATCTAGCACTGTTGACATAATCATAATATCTTTTTCTCTACCTTGATATTTATGTACCGTATCACATTCTATATCATCACTAAATAATTCCTTAGCCTTATTTGCTTGTTTTCTATATGGAGTAACCATCCCAACATTATTTTTTATTTCACTTATTTTAGGGTTTTTCAGAACATCATTGACAATAACATCTAGTTCTCTTTGATTATAAACGCCTTTACCACTTCCCTTTGTTATTCGTCTCATATGATTTCCCTCTGCCGTTTTATAGAGGATTAACGGATCAGAGCATATATTTTCATTTGTATAGGCAATTAACTGCCCATTGTAATACTTCTGATTACAAAATTGAATAATTTGAGGGTGACATCTATAATGTTCTCGCAGTGTTGTACAAGGAATTTTTTCCCTATATACTTCAAGAATCGAAGACAATAAGCTATGATTAAAATAATTATACTCATCACTAGGTGATTTTATTGGTATGGTTTCCTCTAATGTTTTATTTACAATTTGTGGTAACTGTTTTGTATCACCAACTATAATAACATTTCTACAACAAGAAAGAGCTAATACACCTGTGACTAAATCTACTTGAGAAGATTCGTCAATAATTAGGTAATCTAATAAATAGCCTTTAGGGATAGAACGACGTATTGCATGAGTCGTACTTAAAATAATAGGATATGCTTTTGTAAACTCATTAAACCTTTTTTTAAAGTCTCTAATTGTAAAATTAGGTTCTTGTATATTATTATGGCTTTCATATAAACATTTACGAAATAATAATTCTGATTGCTTTTGATGATTTTGTATCATATCCTCAAAATTACCTTCTTCTAACTCCTTTTCTTTAGAAGAAATTGATTGTTCTAACAACTCTACTTGTGCCTTGTATAATCGTTTTTCTAATGATAATGTAAATGTAATGTCATCTAACTGCTTAAATCGGTACATTCCATATTTTAGAAGCATTTTCAACTTAAATAATAAAGTATTAGCCTTTTTATACTTTTTTGCCATTGTAATTTCAGCTAATAAAGAGCTAATGTCCTCTGGAGTATTTAAAAATAATGGTAATTTTGTAATTTCTTCTACCTTCTGCTTTTCAAAATACTGTTTAAAGTGTTCTTGCTCTATCTTCCATTCTCTCAACTGTTGCTTTAATTGTACTCGTTTTCTATCTTTCTCTAATAAATCATTTAATTTAGCATTAGATATTTGTATCATTTGAAACAACTGTTCTTTGGATTCCTTACAATTCCATTCTTCTACATTAGCTAGAGGCATTTGTTCAAAAAATGCTTGTTGATTATCAGCCTTTCCAAGCAATGCTGTTAAAAATCCATATCCTTGTCTTTCTAGCTTTTCCTTTACATTTTTTACTGCTTCATTATTGTTAGATACAACAGCAACACTTTTCTTCTGCATGGAAACAAGGTTCGCAATAATATTTAAAATAGTTTGAGTCTTTCCAGTTCCTGGAGGCCCTTGAATCACAGAAATAGAGTTAGTAAGTGCATTTTCTAATGCTAATTTTTGACTTAAATTAAAACGAAATGGAAATATTACTTCATTTATATTTACTTGTCTTTTCTTTGGTGGCTGTTTACACAAATATTGGGCTAAAACACTTTCTGGATGAATACAAGATAACTGTTCCATCTCATCTCTTAAAAATGAATTTCCATCCTTTTCTTTTGAACGATACTTTGTAACTTCTTTTAAATACGTTAGTATATCTTGTATTCCTCCATTACTTTGTATCCCATCTACAATGGAAAAAGAAGCTTTATCCACCGTGCAATACTTTCCTTTATAGTCGCAAATTCTTACTTTTTTTCCAAAATCAAGAACGTATTGAGGATCAAGTATGGGAATAAATGAATCATCTTTATAAACAATTTTGCCATTAATATCTACGAATACAGGCTCATTTAATACCTCAACTTTATTACTACTATATCTATATGGTTCTTTTCTGCTTTTATAAAAAACATTTGTTATTCTATTATCTACATCTACTACTTTCTCAATTTCCTCTGTCTTATCTATTCCTTCAACTAGGACCATACATTCCTTCATATCCATATTACTATTACCTTTTCCTATGTGTGTTCTAATTGATATACCCACTATACTATGACACAGATTTTATCATTCCCTCTGCATTTCTTTTTAGCCAAATGGCATATTCCATCGCTTCTTTTGTTAAAAACTTATATTCCTGCAAGTTACAAGTCGCCATATAATTTAACAAATTCTCCATATTGTTTGTGTTTAAAAAATCACCCTTTACCCATGCTTCTACTGCCTGCCCTATACCATTACCAACAGATTGGCTTTCCCCCTCTTCTGTCTTTTTCATATAAAATGCAAGAACTGTCACTAAACCATTATCCCTAATTTCCATTGAAAGCTTTCTACAAATGGCTAATAGCTGTGCATTTTGTTCCTCTATGTACTTCTTTTTTTCATCTTCTATTTCTTTTTTTATAGTTTCACTTATCTGGTATTCCTCACCTTTTTGTTGTTTCAGTTGCTTTTCTTTTTTTATTTGTATTTGTTCTGCTTTTTTTTCTATATCTCCCCTTATTTTTTTAATTGCCTTAAATGTATCAATTGCTCTCTTTCTATTCCAATCAATAAGATTACTTTCCATTGTTATTCACCACCTTTTAAACTGTATTCAGCCTTTTCTAATTGTATTTGACCTTTTCCTAGTGTACTATTTTTTCCAATTTGTAATTGTTTTGGCATATTTTCTTCTATAAATGCTTTTGCTTGTTCTTTACCATCTGATTTTAGAATATTTTCAAAATAAGTAATGGTACCATACAAAATTGATTCTTCTGGCAAATATTCTTCTACAAATAAATGCTTGTCCTCTGTTGTTTTTTCTTCCCCAATTCGTATTCTCGTTACATATTCTGTTTCATAGGTAACTACATCACAAAAATCCTTATGGTTCATAATTACAATTTTTTCTTTTGGTACATCAATAAGATTGGCTAATATTTCTATTCTTTCTTTAACCAATGTGTCTTTCCTATTTTTATTTGCAAGTGTTTGTACCTTATATGGACATGAGCCAATGTGAATCCATGGAGTTGTAGAAGTGGCTAGAACTCTTCCTTCTCCAACTATAACACTAGCAAGACTACTAATACTTGTAATAATACCTCTTTCATCATTAATTTGATGCAACAAGGACCATTCCTTAAGATTACCTAAAATTTTCTTTGATGTAACAAATACAAAGGAGTTTAAAGCTGTTTTGACTGGAAAGAATAATAGCTTTAAATCAGAACAAACAATATCTTTTGCATACTCTTGCCACTTATTATTATCCTTGTTTTTTATTGCTTGTCTTATACTTCCTTTCCAGCTACTTGCATCTATTTTAGGGATATGATTTGACACTTCTCTCTGTATTGCAAAATCAGCAATATAATTTCCACCTGCACCACCAGAGTGTACGGGGGATATTGCTTTTACAATATACAAACTAGAACTAAAACTACTTCCTTCCATTTTCTTCTCCTCTTTTATAATTTATATAAATTAATCCTCACTATTTCTTAGTATTTCGTTATATAACGTTTTTATGTTTTTTTCTATTTCATCTAAATGCCATAATCTTATGCCTGATATTTTTGCTGCATTATATAAACTTTTCATTTTACTCCAAATAGTTTTCTCTTGTATAAGAGCTTTTTTTATTTCGTCATAATCTTCGTTAAGAAATGGTGGAACTAAAATTGGCGTTCCATATACTCCTGATACAGCATAAGAAGTGTACATTCTAGCTTTAGCTGTGTCGGAACTTATTGCACTTGACTTACACTCAAATATAATAGGTTGTCCTGTTCTAGCCAATAATACTACATCAAATTGACAATATGTACCCTCATCTTTAGGACCTATATCATGTCGTAATTCTATAAAATAATCCTTCCATTCATCTGATTTCCTTAACTTTTTAATGGCTTCTAAAATTCTAAAAAATAAAAGTTCTTCTAATACGTACCCAAATTTAGAATTTTCTTTTCCTTTAGCCTTTTGAAATACCTCTAGTTCTTTGTTTTCAAATTGCTTCTTATTTTTTAAATAACTAACTAGATCATCCCAATTATAATCTTTATCTTGTTCTTGTTTAGACTGTACTCTTAAACAATTCTCCCTTAAAGTCAAATCCTTCTTATAAATTTCCCAAAATTTTTCATAAGCATCTCTTCGAACCTTTTGATTTTTTTCTATATCATTAATTAATTGTTCTATTGATATTGGATTATATTCTCCTGACACATTAAATCCTGCCAAACCTAATACTTTTTGTATACTTAAATCTTTTACTTGATAAAGTTCTTCCAACTCTCTTTTTTCAATTTTAGAACTATTACTTGTTATTGTTCCTACAATCCAGCGATTAGTGTTTCCTTCCATATACAAAATAGTATGGTTTTTTCCTAATTTTTCTTTTCCTATATCTTCTCTTATTAAATCCAGTACAGTTAATAATATATTTCGTTGTCCACCCGTAATATTCCACACTACACTCTCTCTATTTTTTATACAGTGACATATTTTTTCTTCATAATCATCTTGATAATATTCTCTAGCTAATTCTACATCAAATATAAATTCATGCCCTTCATCCCCTTCATCATTTTGTTCAATAAATTCTGAAAGGTCTTCATTCTCTTCGCTTCGCCTTACAAATTCCTCTCTTAGTACATTTCTTAAATTCTCATCCCAACCTTTATTATCAAATCGAATTCCTGTTTCCTCTGAAGCATCTCCTGATTTAGATTCCAAACTGCCTCTTAACTCACCTTCATAAGTTAAATTTACCAATTTAACCTTTCTTGAATTATTATCTGACTGCGCCTTACATTCTAACATATTCATAATAGGAATATAATTTACTATTTGATTCAATGTAGAACACATGACAAATGTATCACAACCTTTGTATATTTGCTCCATTTCTTTCATTGTCATTTTACCCATCTTGGTGTAACTCCCTTCATACATTTTATTAATTATTTTTCTCCTCTGGCATTATTGCTATTTCAAAACTTCTAAATATTTTATCTGTTTTTTCTATACGAAAGCTCTCTTCCAAATACTTTTCTAAATTACCTTCCATAAAATATTCATTTTCCAAATATTCTTCTAGCTTATTATATTTTTTATTGATTTTTAGAATAAAGACACTACCTGCTGGAATTGTTTCTCTCATCTTTTTCTGCTTATCAATAGCTAAAGAATATCCTCCTATGTACTCTGTTGTTCCAATTACTGACGATATAATTTCCACTCTTCCACTATCAAATATCTCTTGGTCGGATAATTGAAATGGTGCTGTTAAAACTAATTTTATTTTTGTTTCTTTTCCTATTTTTTCTTTGACTTTAGGTAATGATTTTTCTTTTAAATATTTTTCTACAATTGCTGTTTTTCTTTCTCCACCTAATAAAATTAATTGCTTAGTATCAAATATATTATTATTTTTACATTCAACTTCTACTACATAGCCCATCTCTTTATTTTTAAATGTAACCATATCAGCAAAATATAATTTTCCTTTTTCTACCGTTCTATTCGTTCCAATTTCTAGTCCAACTTTATGATAAAAGGAAAAAAAATCTTCTTCTTTAACTAGCTTAATATTTCTTACTTTTCCATTTACATAATATCTTTTATAATCTTCAATGGATATATATTTATTGCTTACCTTTTCCCATTCTTTATCATCATCAAACATTTTTTTAGGTAAATGTAGAACTGTTTCTCCTTCTACTTGCACAAATTCCCCTTGTTCTATCTTCTCCCCACTATAAAATAAATCTAGCGGAGCAGGCATATAAAGCTTTTTACCATCTGTTAAATAAATACCTTTTATACATATGTACTCTCTTAATTTTTCATCTATTTCATTCTGTTTCTCTTCTTCTCCCTTTTTATTTGATTCAATTAACTCTTTTACTTTTTCCCAATTACCATTTCGTAGTTGCATACTGATAAGAGCACCATATAATACAGATAAATTAGGAATTGTCTTACTTATAATCCAGTTGCTTGTTCTCATATCCATACTTGTTCCATCTCTAAAAAGTAATTCACTGGTTGGTGTTATTTTTATCAAATGCCTTTCCATCTTACTCTCCTCCCTTATTTGGCAATTCTACTGCCCATTTATCCAATATATGAAGCATATTAAAATATTGTTCTAAATTAATTTTATTATATATAAACTGAAAGTATAGCATTAAAAAAGCATTAATATAATGTTCTTCTCGGTTTTTACATTTTCTAGATACAACTCTTTGTATGTCATTTCTTAGGATTTGACTTAACGTCTCTTCTGTTGATGATATTTTTAATCCTAATGGTAACAGTTGTCTTTCTAATTCATAGATAATACTTCTTGAAAAATCTATTCCAATACCATCTAATATTTGTTTTATAAATTCTAGTTTTTCTACTTTTATTACACTAAAACTTTGCTCAAATCCACTATTAATATATGCAAACCCTACATATCCTTTTTCATTTTTATCATGTTGCTTTGTTTTTTCCAAATAACTGGACGAAAGCTGTACTACCCGTTTTAAAGGTGTTTTTATATGTGCAATAGTAACACATTTTGTCATAGTTAATTTTTTATTAAATACTGTTTCTATCCCCCATGTCTTCTTCCATACGTCATCTAAGACTTCTTCTATTTTTTTTAACGCACTGATTATAATACTTAATGGACAAAAACATAACAAATCATCTCCACCAGCATAAATTAATAGAGAATTTCCGTTATCACATTTTTGAATAATATTGACTATTTTATCAAAGAATTCTTTTAAAAGTTGCTTTAACTGATTTTGCCATTCATATAAGTTATTTCCATAATTGTCAGGCATCTTTTGTCCTGACATCCATTTTCCCATATCGTCAAAATCTGCTCGAATAATCGCATAGTATGTACCCGATGGATTCCCTATTTTTGCAATATCCTCTACTGATTTAAAGTTTTGACCATATGAATATCCTCTTTTATTTCTACATTCGTTACACAAATATTCTTTCGTATCATCTGTTCTTTTATCTTCTTTTTTTTCTTCCGTTCCATATCGTATTCCACATAAACTGCAAATATGATCTGGTTTTACTGTATCACATTGCATTTCCTTTAGTTTTTTTACTTGAAACCTATTATTTTTATATGCTTGAAACTTTTCTTGAACCTGCTTATATGCCTCATCATAAGAGGAGTTTAAATCTTCTACTACAATAAATACATCAATATCTAATGGAATTTCTTTTTTGTCTCCCTCTTCTAATTCCCTTCTTAAAATTTGATATATCTTGTCCTCAATTAATTTATTATTATCTTTTTCATTGTCATTCCAAGTTATTTTATATAACAGAAAATTAGGCACACTATTGCTATCTATTCTTTGAGCTTCTTCTATATAAAAACATCCATCATCATTTTGCTTATATAAAATATCTTGTATTTTTAAAACTAATCGTTTTACAATTGCACTTCCGTTATATAAATCTATTGTCTTTCTTGCATTGGAAATATAATTTTGTATATTACCTAAAGAAATCAGTAGTAATTTATTGTCTTTTAGTTTTTGGTTTGCTGCATCTCCCATAATTGAATTATCTTCTCCTTTCATAGAAATTTTATTACCACTTTTACATTAATTAAATATCCTATTTTATTGAAAAAAGTTCTTTCTTACATTCATTTTTGTATTCGTTATATTTTTTATCTTGATTTTTTTTATCTTGCCAACTAATTATTGTTTCATTACCATATCCATATGAATTCTTTTGATTTTTATTTTTGGTTTCATAGTTCGTTGTTTTTACTAGTTGTACATCTTTCAAAAATATTATAATTGGAAATACATTGTTTCCATCAACCGTTCCATTACTACAACTTGGATAACAAGTAATACAAACATAAGGTGCATAGTTTTTGCATAAATATGTATTTTTATTAATACAAGCCGCCCTAGCTTTCAAAGCTGTTACCCGTTGTTTCTCAAAGCATTCAATGGATATTGGGTCTCCAATCAAAATTTCTTCAATACATGGATGGAATATCATTGACTTATTTTTCCAATCCAATTTGCTTATATTTAATTTTACTAAATCTGGTTTCTCTAATTCTGGTTTTACTGAAATATATGGACTATTTTTTTCTTGATTAATACTAACATTTCTCCCAAAAATTTCATTAACAATTTCTTTTATTTTTTCTGATAACTCTTCCTTAGAAGCTACTTCGATTACATTGTTTTTAAATCCAATATAGAAACTCCCATTTCCCTTTTTCTTTCCTTTTCCTAATCCTCCTAATATAGAGGCTAGATGCATAAGTTGTATATAATAATTGATGTCGTTCTCACTATTCTTTTTGACAAATAATAAACAGGAGAGATTCTTGGTGTTAATTGAAATTTTTCTTTCTCTTTCTGAAATTTCTTTTCTTTGCTGTGTAATAGGTATGTTAAAATTCTCGTCCAATTCTCTATTACAGTTTTCTATACTTTCTGTCATCTTTAAAAGAATAGGAGAACTATTCTCTGTGCTACCAAATAACGTATCCTCTTCTTTCCTTAAATCACCAATGTTTTTAGGAGAACTCCACACTCTCCACCAATATCTCATCTCAGCCTTTAATTCAGGTAGACGAAACTCAACTTTCTTACTGTAATTTTTTTTTGACGCATCTAATACAATTTGAGCTCCATGAGAATACATATCCGTAATAATTTTTATATCTACATTTTGTTCTTCATAAATAGATTTATCACCGTTACTCATTCTTATTTATCCTCCCTTAGCTCTCCATATCCTACTGCTCCTTTTGCACCAAACGTTTTATATACTATACATTCTTTTAACATTTTTTCTACTTCTTCTAATAGAACATTTTCTGAATCAGTATAAATTTGAATTTTAAATTTAGCATCACATATGACTGGAAATGTTACTGGAATTGCGTTAGCAACTATTGTTTTTGAATCTCCTCCTAAATAGTATGTAGTATAATGTGGTGTCATAACATCTGTTTTTAACGTATACTGACTTGGATAACTATCCGTAAAAATAAGTTTCCCTTGTTTATTTTCTGAACCAAACCAATCCTCTAATTTTTTATCACATAATTTTATTTCCTCACAATAATGTCTAAATACTCCTTTTATAGAAGTGGCAGGAATATACGGAATATCCATAAGATGGTGTTTTGTAATAGATACTTCATCTACAGATACATCACCTAATCCTACTACCATACTGCCTATTGTTTTGACTGGAATGCTAAGAGATTTTTTATATAATTGACTATAAAATTGACTAGATTTAATTTTTGCATTACGATACCTCAACACTCCTTTATCTGAAGTATTTTCCTTTTCCCAATTTTGCTTCTTATCATATTCCTTAATAGATAAATCTAAATTATTCTCTAATTCTTCTCCTTGAGACTCCTCCTCTTTACTTTCATATTTTAATCTACCATATGTTGATTTTAATATCACAGATAAATCATATATCTCTTTTGTTACATACATATATGATTGTTCTTTTACTATTTCCTTATATGATCGTTCTTCTGTTCTCTTTTCTTCTTCCTTTAAAATATTTATATAATTCTCCTTAATATAACCATAAAAAAAATCATATAAACTTACTTTATTTTTTTGTTTTGTATCCTTACCTTCTTTTTTGTTATTTTGGCTTTCTTTTTTTAGGAATTGTAACGTCTTCTCAAGACCATCTTTCCTTATTAGCATTGGCAACTTTTGTACCAATGCCTCATCAATTTCTGCCGTAAAATTATCTTGTATATATTCTTGTTTTTTTCTATCTATTCTCACTATTAGCCCCTCTTTACTCTATAATACTTACTTGTGTAAGTCCTTTTCCAACTGTTTTGCTACCACCAAATTGTAACCAAATACTTTCCTCTGATCCACCCTTAAAACTAAATCCTTTTTTAAAACCATTTAATGAGCTATCTTTCCATTCTTCTACAACACTATATAAAATACATTCCTCTGGAAGGGACTCTTCTGTAAATAAGCCACCTTTTTTTACTACTCCATCTTCTCCAATGCGAATTCTTGTATCTACTTGTGTACTCATTTCCGTAAAATATCCAAAAATTTCATCGCTTACTATAACAATATTATTATTTAATTTTTCTTTTAAATAAGTTCCTTCCATTACTCTCTTAATAAAATTTAAAGTTTTTATAATTTTTTCATAACTTTCGATCTTTACTTCAAGTACTATTTCTTCTAAAGTTATTTTTCTATTATTATTATTCTCGTTAATATTTTCTTTTTTTTGATTAACAATATACATACATTCATTATCTAATTTATTATCGTTATATTCCTTCAGCAAATCCTCAATTTCGTTGCTTTCATTACTTTTTCCCACTCTCTTTAACTCTCTTGCAAAACGTTGTAATGCATATGGACAAGTAATCCAACGAAAAACTGAACCCTTTGATTTTACTGGAAATAATAATAACTTTGCATCTGTAAATATTAATCCACCTGCTTGTGATGAAACATTTTCATCCCCCTCATCATTTGCTTTCATTTCTTCTTTTCCAAATAATTTATCTACTAGCTTGTCTCCATTTTCTTCTAAGCTTTCTTGCAATATTTCATTTAATATTTCCTCTGGTAAATTGCTACTAAAATAGTCCTTAAACGTTCCCTTTATTCCAGAACCCTCCATCTTTGGAAATCCTGTATGTTTTTCTCGTTGAATTGGCAAATCAATAATCCCCATTTCACTTCCTGATCCTACATGCAATGGTGTTTCATTGCGGTATAACAAAATTGCTCCTTTTTCTATTGTTCCCATATGTTCTTCTCCTTTTCTATTTGTATTATTCTTAAATTTATTTTTATAAAATGTAACAGCTAACATATTTCATGTATAACTATTTGTATTTTTAGTGTTCAACTATAAAATTTTCTTTAACATTGATGTGAATGTTACTAAAAGACAAAAAGCCCCCTACTAGATAAAATTAACTAGTAAGGGACTTTCATATTTTGTTTTCTATTTTTCCTTTATTTTAAGTGGTATTAGTCGTTGGTGCATAAACATATAAATCATTTGTAAGGAGTGTAAATAGCAAACAATAATCCATTAGTAATACTTACATTACTATTCTTAAATCTTAGTCTATACTATAAAAAACTACTAGTTACTTCTTAAATATGCTTATAAAAATATATATCTTTATAATAATTTTAATACGACTATATTGTCAAGTACAATTTGTACGAATTTTATAATTTCTTTTATAAAATTACATGAATACAAGAAATAAACTATTACTTTGGATTATTTGTACTTCTTTTTTGTTAGAATATTATAAATATAAATACATTTTATCCTTTCATGTATTTAACAGTTTTTAGCATCAATATTATTTACATAAAAAATATTTCTAAAGTTATATTTCTGTATAATATAAAATAAAAGGCAAACAATACTTTCGATAAAAAAGTTTTCTTTGCCTTTTTCTAATATTATTTTAAATATTTTATTCATTTACACTTACTATTCTTATATCTCTTTACTATTATTATAAGTAGCTATATGTATAAAGAATCTGCATTATCATAAATGATGATAGCGTTTTCCCTATCTCCCTACAATATCCACAATTACATATTCACAATTAGACTGAGTTCTAATAGGATAACCCCAGCCTCCTATTCCAGAACTAACAATCCCTGTGAATGTACCAATTTGCTTTTGTCCATAGTTTAATTCATAAATTCCTAATACGTCCATTATAATTCCTAGTGGGAAAATCTGACCATTATGAGTATGTCCTGATAACTGAAGGTCATATCCGTTTTGACTATTTTCTGTTACATCTAATGGTTGGTGGTCTATTACTAATAAAAAATTATTGTTATTTTCATTTTCTAGTAACTGACTAGAGCTTAATCGATTGCCAAAGGAGTTATCCTTTCTTCCAACAATAAGAAACTCATTGTTAATTAAATGAGTTTCATCGTTTAATACATTAATTCCAGCTTGTACTAAATTATTTTCTAGCTCATTTACACTATAATTTGGCTTTGATACATACTCATTAATATCATGATTTCCGTAAACATAAAAAATGCCTTCTTTATTATTTAGAGTGGAAAGCACTTCTATTGCTTCCTCCATCTCCTGTTTGGTTGTGTTTTCATCAAAAATATCCCCGCCTAACACAACAATATCTGCATTTGCTTCATTGATTTTTTCTACTGTACGCTCTAGCGTTTCTATATCCATTGTAGTTCCAAAATGCAAATCTGATAGAAAGGCAACTTTATATCCTTCTTGTCTTATTTCTTTTTCTGTTTCCACTGTATAATGGGTTTCTACTATATTTTGCACATTAAAAAATCCATATGCTATGATTAATATTGTAGCTACAATTGGAATGATTCCAATTGTATATATGTTTTCCCACATTTTATTGTTCCACTTTACAACTTTCACAATCATTTGGATAATATCACAGCATAGCCCTATTCCTACAATATGTATTAATATAATAGTCCAAATGTTTCCAATATGAATAGCAGGTAATAGAACAATGATTGTTCCAATCCATACGATTTTCTTTCTTGTTACCTTTGACATATTTCCAAAGAATTTAGTAATTCTTTCAATAAAATAGTACATATATGTTCCAACTGGCAACATAAATATAAGAGCAATTAATATATGTATAAATGTTTTCATCGCTACCTCCTTTCTAAGCTTCTTTCATATGCTTCATATAATTTTTCTTTTTCTAATTTCAAATTATCATATCCTTCTACTATCCCTTGAAAGTAATCCTTGGAAGGTAATTGATACACTGCATTTTCATTCATAATATATATCATACCACAAAGTCTTACTCCATCAATTTCTACAGTTATATTTGTTTTGTAATAAAGGTTTGGATAATCCTCATATTCATCTAAACTTCTCTCATCCTGTTTACTTACCTTCCAAACTCCAATAGGCACATAATTTCCTTTGAATGGCTCTATGGTAGCATATGCATATTTCCCAATTGCCTTAAATACCAATTGATAATCTAGTAGTTGTCCTTTTCCAAAAATAATAGAATTTGGGCATCTTTCTTTCATTTGAGTAATATTTAAATTACTTCCATAGGCAATGTAATATTTGAAATTTTCCATAATAAGCTTCTCCTATTTTACTTTTTATAGACCTAGTATTATTATAACTTTCTTTCACTTTCTTTACAATGAATATATTCTTACAAAAATCGCTTGATCTATAAATGAAAAATACTGCTGAAATAGGAAAGACTCATTACGCTTTTTATTCGCAATGAGTCTTTTATCTATGTTTATTTTATTTTTATCACATACCTACTCAAACAAGCACGCCCCATTAGTTTCAATTACCTTTTGATACCAATAGTAACTATCCTTTTTGTATCGGTTCATGGAAGCACCTTCTTCTTCCTCACGGTCTACATAAACAAATCCATAACGTTTTTGATACCCATTTAACCAACTTAACAAATCTGTAAATGACCATGTGCAATAAGCAATGACTTCACAACCTTCTTCAATTGCTTCTCCTAACTTTTTAATATGCTCTTGTAAATAATGAATACGATAATCATCATGAATTCTATTATCTTCTTCCTTTTTATCAAATGCTCCTAAGCCGTTTTCAGAAATAATAATTGGCAATCCATATCTGCTTGTAATTTCTCTACAACAAAATTGAAGTCCAGTAGGGTCAATAATCCAGTCCCAATCGGTTGTTCTTAAATATGGATTGGCTGGATTTTTATAAATTCCAGGCACTCCTAGCACTTGTGATGTTCCTTTCACACCAGTAGTATTCATTGTTCCATAAGGTGTAACTCCATCTAGTGGATTGTATTCACATACACAGCTTTGGTAATAATTCACTCCCATAAATGTGATTTCCTTTGCCGCCGCTTTAAGAGTTTCTTCATCTCCTTCTTTCATCTCTGGCGCAACTCCTTTTTTCTTTAGGTATGCCATAGCTGCTTTAGGATATCTTCCGTATGCGTATACGTCCATCCACCAATAATTTTTTAAATCATCATAGTTAGCTTTTGCCATTGCATTTTCTGGCTTACAATCCATTGCATAGGATGGAGTATAAGCGAAGCTAGCACCAATCTGTCCTTTATATCCCATGTTTCTATATTCTAGCACAGCCTTGGCATGAGCCATAAACGCATGATGATTTACTTGGTAAAACATTTTTTGGTCATCGAATTTTCCTGGTGGGTGCATTGCTGTCAACCAACCAAGAGAAGTAAAAATATTTTGCTCATTTAATGTAATCCAATATTTTACTTTATCTCCATAATGATTAAATAATGTTTTTGCATAATTTACGTAATCTTCAATGATTTGTTCATTTTCCCAACCACCATAAGCATCTACAAGTGCCTGTGGTAAATCCCAGTGAAACACCGTTACCATTGGCTCAATGTTATGCTTTAAACATTCATCGATAATATTTTCATAAAAAGCAATTCCTTTAGGATTTACTTCTCCCTTTCCTTGTGGGTAAATTCTTGCCCATGCTATGGAAAAGCGATAAGTTTTAAGTCCCATTTCTGCCATAAGAGCAATGTCTTCTTTATAGCGATGATAATGGTCAACGGCTACATCTCCAGTTGTTGCTTTATATGTCTTTCCTGGAATTCGTACGAAATGATCCCAATTTGTCATCCCTTTCCCATCTGCGTCATATCCACCTTCAATTTGATAGGCTGCTGATGCGCTTCCCCATAAAAAACCTTCTGGAAATGATGTTACTTTTGTTTCTTCCATGTTTACTACCTCCTTATTTTATCTCCATTAAGAAATCAGTTGCTTTTATTTCTTCTTTTTTTTCTGAATGAATGTGCGCATAGTTATCTGTGTTAGAAATAATGACAGGTGTTGTAATATCATAGCCTGCTTCTACAATTTTTTCTATATCAAACTGTAAAATAGGTTCACCTTTCTTTATAATATCTCCACTTTTCTTTATAGGATGGAAATACTTTCCTTCTAAATTTACTGTATCAATACCAATATGAACTAAAAGCTCTACTCCTTTGTCACTTACCATACCTACTGCATGACCAGTTTCAAAGAACATATCAATTTTTCCATCAAATGGTGCATATAACACTCCCTTTTCTGGAATAATAGCAACTCCTTTTCCTAAAATTTCTTGTGCAAATGTAGGGTCATTTACGTTAGAAAGAGAAACTACCTTTCCTTCTAAAGGGCTAAAGACTTCAATTGTTTGCCCGTTCTCTGTCTTTCGTTCCTCTTCTACTTCTAATGTGCCTTCTATTTCTAATAATTCATCGTCTTCATTATCTTCTTCTACTTCTTCAAATCCAATTAGAAGCGTTGCTACAAATGTAACTGCTACTGTAATTAAAATTGTTGCTGCTGCGATTACTAAGCTCATTGCTTTATTTTCTTCTGCGTATTGCACAATTGTTACGATAGCTGGAGTAGCAATTCCATAACATTTCATTTGGAAAAATCCGCCGAACAATCCACCTGCCATAGCTCCAATACAAGCTCCTAGCATTGGCTTTTTCAATCTTAACGTTACCCCATATAACGCTGGCTCTGTAATACCTGCAAGTAATCCTGAAAATGCGGAAGAACCTGCAATTTGCTTAAAGTCTTTATTTTTACTTTTTACTGCTACTGCAAGAGAGGCTGCTCCTTGTGCCATATTAGAACAAAGCTCACTAATACAGATGAAGTTTTCATAACCAACAGTGGCAATCATACCTAATTTAATTGGTGTAAATGCATGATGCATTCCTGCCATAACAATAAATGGATAAACACCTGCTAATAATCCGATAGCGATAAATCCAAGTTTATCATGAATAAAGTATACAACATCGGATAATACATTACCAAAAATTGCTCCTAATGGTCCTAATACAATTAAAGCAATTGGAGCTTCAATTAATACAACTAACATTGGCTTTAAAAAGTTCTTTGTAATTACAGGAGTAATTTTATCTACAAACTTTTCTACATATTTTAGTGACCATACAGATAATATAATTGGAATTACAGAATAAGAGTAAGATGCATAAGATACTGGAATAATATTTAAAAATTTAATAGTTCTTTCTGCTTCTTGTGCACCACTCATGATACTAATAAAATTTGGATGTAACATAATAAGAGCTATACTAACTGCATAGTAAGCATTTGTTCCAAATTTCT
This sequence comes from uncultured Lachnospiraceae bacterium, assembly GCA_944380055.1. Taxonomy (GTDB): domain Bacteria; phylum Bacillota; class Clostridia; order Lachnospirales; family Lachnospiraceae; genus Fimimorpha. Next base: position 15,117 of record CALWGN010000323.1, on the reverse strand, counting down.
TTGCTGCTGACATAGCAATTAACACTGGCATAAAGAAAAATGCTCCATCGCCAATCACACTTAATAAGTTATAGGTATCTCCCGCTGTATCTAAGACACCAATCATAGGAAGTAGCGTTAAAAGGACTTTAATCATTGCCGCACCAATTAGCGCTGGAATTACTGGTGACATAATACTAGAAATAGTATCCATTAACATAGCAAATATATTTTGCTTCTGTTTTGGTACTTCTTGTTTTTTCACTGCATCATTAGAGAAATTTCCTAGCTTATTTAATTCCTTAAATACATATCCAACATCATTTCCAATAATGATTTGATACTGTCCTGCCTTTTTAATCACTCCCATAACACCTTTAATCTTCTTTACTGCCTCATCATCAACAATAGATTCATCTCTTAGAGTAAAACGAAGTCTAGTCATGCAGTGAACAAGACTAACAACATTTTCCTTACCACCTACTTTTTGTAGGATTTTTTTTGCTACAATTTCGTAATCCATAACTTTCACCTCACATAAATTTTTTTATATAAAATAAAAAGACTCGACTATAAACGGGTATAAATACATACCCTTTCATAACCAAGTCTTGCTTAACTGAATAATAACAAACTTTATGTTTTATTTAATTTTTCTCTTGCTCATCTAAAATTCGTTTGATATGAATGAGCAAATATAGTTGTTCATCAATACTTAATATATAATTGTATTGCTTTTTAATAAATTGATAAATCTTCTTAACTCCTGTAAATGCATACTCATTTTGCTTTACCATAACAGAATAAATTTCCTGCATACTATCTTCGTACATTGTATTATCAAAAATTCGTGCAGAAAAGAACTTTAAATGTGTGATAAATCGTTGATAGGCAATACTATCTTCATTAAAATCTATTTTAAAATGTATTCTTACAATCTGAACAATGGAAGTAATTAACTCTGCTATTTTTCCAACATCAGAAACCTCACTATTATCTAACTCAGAGGCTACTATGTGCATAGCAATGAAAGCTGCCTCATCTTCTCCTAGGTCAATACCTGTCTCTTCTAAAATCCATTGAATTGCTTTTTTGCCTACTGAAAATTCCTTCCGATAAAACTTTCGTATATCAGTTTTCATCATATTTTTTAAGGTAATACCAGCTTCATATCTATCTACTGCTGAATTAATATGATCGGACAATGTAATATATAGAGTATCTTTTACTTTTAAATGTTCCTTTTCTCTTGCTTCATCAACTATTTTTCTTGTTATTTCAAGGTATTTCTCTGATATATTACATACAACCTCTTGAAATCTATGGCTATCCTCCCTGTTCTGTAAACAATAGGTTTTATCAATAAGTGTCTCATCTAGCTCATCACCTTTTTTCTTTTTAAATCCAATTCCCGCTCCTGTGATAATTACCTCTCTATTTTTACTATCTACTGATACCACTGCATTTGTATTCAGAACTCTAAAAATTTTCAATACAATCACCTCCTCATCTATCAATATTTATTTTCCATATGTGCAAAAGGCATACACAATAAATGATATTTATTAGTATATCTTTTATTTATCCTAAAAAACAAAAAAACTGCTTATAACACTACATACAGCATTATAACCAGTCTTGCTTACCTTTACGTAATAACAAACTTTTTTATACATTTACTATATCAGTTATTGTCCATTTTGTCTATTACTTTTTACACTTTCAGCACTTTTTACTATTATATAATCATATTTTTATAGATTATAAATAAATAAAATATTTCTTGTACTTACTCTTCCTCCTCTTCTAACCCTTTTATTAAAAAGTAACAAAGAGAAAGCCATCATTACATGATATATAATAAATGTTTTTCACTTATATTATAAGAACCTTTGGTTCTTGGTTATGTTCAGAAAGCATGATTTACTTCATTCTTATTCTTAAAAATATGCTATAAAATTTTTCGCATTGTATTATTTAAAAATAATCTTGTAGCTAAATTTAAGCAAACGATAGTTTTAATAACCCAATACTTCATCTACAATAATCACTTTTATTCTATTTTTAATAAATTGCCTTGAAATTAATACAAAATCATTACATATTCTATCTAAGTTCTTACAATCTATACAGTAACCAAGCTTAACACAAGGAGTATTTTTGTGCAGCCTTTTTGCATCTAGTGGTGCAGCAATTTGTCGTGTTCGATAAATTGCCTCTTTAACATCTTTTGTTATTTTATTTTTTCCAACAACAACAATAACTTGCTTTGGTCCATAAATCATTGGAGCTACACGACTACCATTTCCATCAATATTAAATAACTCTCCATTCATTGTAATAGCATTTGTACCTGTAATAAATGTATCTGCACTAAAATTTTTTAAATATATTTCTCTTTTCTCTTCACTGCTTAACCCTTTTTTATGCTTATCTAAAAATACATAATCCGCTTTTCGTAAATATTCAAATACACCCGTTTGCTCTAACGTAACCGAATCACCGCTACCAATAATAGAGCCTACTTTTATGAATTCTGATATTAATTCTAACAATTTATTTTTATCTTCTGCATAATATCCGCCTATATTATTATCTCTTAATGCTTTCATTGTCTTTTTGATTCGTTCATCCATTTTTGATACCCTTTCACATATTTCTTTTTATATATTTTTTTACTAACTATCATCTATGCCAATATTAATTACCAGTCACACTTATATACATACCACAAAAAAGGCTATTGTGCTATGACAATAACCTTTTTACATTCATATTATTTTTTATATTTTAATAGGTATCCATTTCCAGCATCTTTTTTCTCAATAAGTCCCTCTGCCAATAACTCTTTTATTATAGGCTCTACTTCTTCTTTTGAACAATCCAAAATAGTAGCTAACTCCATAAGTGTGATAGTTTCATATTCCTCTATTAAAGTTTCTATATTTTTTCTTATAGACTCTTTAGAAAATTGTTGCTGTTCCTTTATTTCTGTATGACTAAGTTGTTTTATTGCTTGCAAAAATGTTTCATATGTTTGGAATCCACGAAGTAACATTCCTTTTCCTTCCTCATTTCGTACAAGGTATGATGGGAATGCATAAATCTGAAATTGTCTACATAACTGTAAATCTTTTTCAAATTCTAACTTTGCCAATCCGTTATTCATATACTCTAGCCACTTCTCTTCATCAAGCCCTACCTCTTTTGCAAGTTGCTGTAACACTTCTATTTGATTTGCCTGTTTTGCCTCTGCTGCTACTGCTTCTCGAATTCTTCTTAAATATCTGTTTGCAATTTCTTCGCCCTGAAATTGAGCAGCTTTATAAGCAATATTCGTTGGATATGTAGATACATGATCTTTTGTAAAAAAGGAAAATCCTTCGGTTTTTACTGGCATGCCATGACGCCTAGAAGCTTCCATCCAATGATCTGCAATCTGCTTATTTACTTCGGAAATTTCTCCACCAATTCCATTTCCTTCATCACGAAAGTCTTCCATATTTTCTACAAGACCACCCATAATAAATCCTATTTTTACCAGACCTTTATATTTTGTTTCTATCTTTCTAAGAATTGGTTCACTTCCCCAACACCAAGTACAAACAGGATCTGTAAATTCAATAATCTCTATCATAATTTTATCCTATCTTCTTTTTTATAAATCAGCCAAGCAAATATTACCAATCTGCTTTGCTACTTACTAAAGCCTATATCTGCTGTGACAACTTTTTATTGGAGGCTTATATCCACTCAAAAACAAGAAAGTTATGCTGCTACTCATAACTATATAGTATTAAAATGAGGAAACTCCCTTGATAAAGTTAAAAAGTAGTTGCTAACGCTTGTGCCTTTTTCTTTGCTTCTTCTACGATTTCTCCTGCTTTTTCTGGATTTCCATCTACATTTTCAGCTGAAATTGTTTCCATATCTGTAATTCCAAAGAAACCAAAAATTGTTCTCAAATAACGTTCTCCCATTTCAAATTGTGCATTTTCATATGCTCCACCACGAGATACTACATATAATGCTTTCTTTCCTTCACAAAGTCCTACTGGACCACTTTCTGTATACTTAAATGTAATACCACTTACACTAACGTAATCAATATATGCCTTTAAAATAGCTGGAATACTTAAATTCCACATTGGTGCTGATACTACATATTTGTCAGCTTCTACAAATTGATATGCATATTTTAAATGTGGATGATTTTTACTTTCCTCTGTCTTAGGTCCAAATAAAACACCTAAATCTTCTGCTCTTAAAAAGTCAATATCTTCTTTATATAAATCTAATGTTACAATTTCATCTTCTGGATGTTGTTTTTGATACTCACAAATAAAGGCATCTGAAATTTCATAAGAGCGTGATGCTCCTTCTGGTTTTATATTTGCTTTAATATATAATACTTTACTCATAATATTCCTCTTTTCTACTTTTTTTAGAAGCAATCTTGTGGTAAACAATGCACAGACACAAAATTGCAGGTAAATCATTTATGATTTATTTTGTGACATATTTATTTTTTACATTATTGTCTTGTATAGAGTATGATACTTTTTTTAGAATTTCTTTAAATAATTGCTTTTCATCTGTTGTTAATTCTGAAAAGATTGTATATACATTTTCATAATGCTTTGGCAATATCTTTTCAATTTGATTCTTTCCATCTTCTGTTAATGAAATAAGTGTTACTCGTTTGTCCTCTAAGCTTACTGTTTTTTTAATTAACCTATCTCGCTCTAAGTTTCGAATAACAACTGTCATATTTCCTGATGTAGATAAATTTTTTTCCATAAGCTGACCAATGGTAAGGCTTCCTTTCATATAAAGGGCTTCTAATACTCCAAATTGCATTGGTGTTAAATTATGAAGTTTAATTGTTTCATACTCCTTTCGATGAATGTTATGTTCTGTTCTTGCAAAGACTGTAAGCAATGATAATTCTAAATAATATTCCTCTATTATATCTTTTATGTTTTTCATTAACTCAATTTATCACTAATTAGTGATATTGTCAATGGAAAGTTTCTATTAAAATTTTTTACTGAGCCAATCTTCTCTATATAATTTAAACAGTCGACAATATGATCAAACCATACTGCCGACTATTTAAATTGCAAACGCTATTATTTTTTATTAAAAATATTTCAAAAGCTATTAGATTTAATATGAAAATTATTATTAAAATATACTACTAACAATCATACAACTCATCTAATTTACTTATTAATTTTTCCTTTTCAGAGCTTCCATTAGTATAAAAGCGAAGCAATGGAATATTATACAATTCCAATATATGATTTTTAAGAGAGTCCCTATCTGATTGCCGAGTACCTTGTCTATGGAATTCATAACCATCTACTTCAATTGCCAAAATAGGCTGCTTGCTCATTCTATTAAAAATCAAGAAATCTATATTATATACCTACATTCTTCTGTATTTAACAGCTTAATATCTCTAATTAGCATTTTCATTTGTACATGACTGATCACGTCCATAGAGGAATATTTATTTGCCTTTAAAACATCTAAAATAAGTCCATGCATTAAATTTTCTGAATCATACTCTGATATTTTTTTATATTTTTTTAAATACTCTTTTCTTTCCTCTTCATATTGTTTATACAAATAATCAAAGATAGAGTAAACCTTACTTTCCACTACTTTAAAATTATTATATTGAATATACCCTATCAATTCACTAATATTTCTTTCTGGACGTTGTTCATTTCCAAATACTACTATCACAAGTTTTTTCTTAGCTCTAGATATAGCAACGTTTAACAAATATGGGTCATCTACAAAATCACTAATTTCATCATCCACTGTTGATATAATAATTTCTTCTTTTTCTCTTCCCTGAAACTTATGTACTGTTGCTACATCTATATCAGTAAATTCTTGTTCTAAGGCGTTTACTTGATTATTATAAGGTGCAATAATTCTTGGGAAGCAAATGGACCTTCCTAACTATAGCTGGACCTTGCAATGTCCCTATGCATTTTAATGAACTTAAGCCACACTAGATATCATACAAAGTCACTTACTGATGCCTTGAGGAATTTAGAATCCAACGGCATTGTCACTCACATAGTTATACCAACTGTTCCTGTAACAGTAGAATATGCTCTAACAGAAAAAGGCTATGACTTTGAACATATCTTTCTTTCAATGATAGAATGGGGTAAAAACTGGCTAAGTTAAAAGAATATATCAATTTAAAAGCTTAGTCGATTAATTACACAATACAAGAATTATCTGGCAATTAACTGGACTCTTCAATTATTTTTTATCCTGTGTAACAGCTTCAACCTTATCAAAAAACAACTTATATATTATTGAGTCTATCACACTGAGTTTAATATTTATGGAGCAATCCACTAACAATAAGGGCTTTCCAACATAAAAATCACCGACAAAGTTGCCGAGTGAAAAATACAATGTCAGAAAACCCTTTATTTATCAGCTCTTTAAATAATCTTAATTATCCACCCTTGACATCAACACCACCGTCTCCACGTGCCCCGTATGAGGAAACATATCTACTGGCTGCACCTTCTCTACCTGATACCCTCTATCTGACAAATATCTTAAATCCCTGGCTAGTGTGGCAGAATCACAGCTTACATACACCACTCTCTTTGGTGACATTTTCACAATGGTATCTAATAATGTTTCATCACAGCCCTTTCTTGGTGGGTCAACTACAATCACATCTGCATAAATCTTCTCTTTTTCATAAGCCTCTGGCAATACTTCTTCTGCCTTTCCTACGTAAAACCTTGCATTATCAAACCCATTTAACTTTGCATTTTTCTTTGCATCTTCAATGGCAGCTGGCACAATTTCCACTCCATATACCCTTTTTGCCTTTTGAGCTAAAAATAGGGAAATGGTTCCGATGCCACAGTATAAATCCCATACCGTTTCATCTCCCTTTAAATCTGCGTACTCCAATGCCTTTTCATACAATACTTTTGTTTGAACTGGATTTACTTGATAGAAAGATAATGGAGAAATTTGGTATTTTACATTTCCAATATAATCATAAATATAGCCTTCTCCATATAAATTAATAATTTCTTTCCCTAATATAACATTTGTTTTCTCCTTATTTACATTAAGGGAAATAGAAGTCATTCCCTCTACTTCTAGAAGACTTTTTACTAGCTTATCGCTTTCTGGTAGCTTGTCTCCATTCATAATAAGACAGACCATAATTTCACCTGTAACAAAACCTTCACGAATTAAAATGTGGCGTATCAATCCCATATGAGTGGCTTCATAATAAGGAGGTATGCCATATATATCCATAAATTCCTTTACTTTATTTAAAATTATCTGGTTTTTCTTAGAACCAATATAGCAATCCTTTTGATTAATAATATCATGGGTTCTTCCTGCATAGAATCCAGTAGCCAAGTTTCCATCTTTATCTCTTCCTACTGGCACCTGTGCCTTATTTCTATAACGCCAAGGGTTGTCCATGCCAATAATTGGATGCATATGAATGTCTTCTTCTAAAAATCCTCCAATACGAATCAAATTATTTTTTACTTTATCTTGTTTAAATACAAGCTGCCTTTCATAGCTCATACTTTGAATTTGACAACCACCACATGGACGTGCAAGGCTACACTTTGGCTCTACTCGGTAGGCAGATGGCTCTATAATATTCATAAGGCGAGCATAACCATAATTTTTCTTTGTTTTCATTACTTTTGCTTCAATTTTATCTCCTATGATAGCATCTTTAATAAAGAGGGTATAGCCATCCACTTTACCTATACCCTCTCCGTCCATTCCAATATCGTCAATGGTTACAACTACTATATCATTTTTTTTAATTTCCATGACTATCTCCGTTCTACTTTCACAAATATTTCTAACATATCTTTTAATGTTTACATATCTTTTAATGTTTATATATCTTTTACAGTCTGACTACTATACTGTTTTAAATTTCCTAAGTAAACTGATAAAGCAAGCAAACCTTTTGTTCTTTTTCTACGTTAACATATAGAACTAATATAACGAAAAAGAAATTATTATCTGCATAAAACTGTCCGAAAAAAATCATACATTTTCTACGGACAGTCTTATACTACATAACAATTATTACTTGAATCTACATTTCTTTTTTACATCATCAGTCAGCCTTACTCTCCTTTAGAGGAGCGTCTAATATTACTTTCCATAAATCTATGATATCCTAACCAATCGTTACTTGGATTTGCATCAAAGGCCTCTATCATAATTTGTAATTTTGCATCTGTATTATCTGCAAAAGAAAGTGCCAATGCTTCTATTAATGCTGGTTTTTTTGGAGAGCCATACTCTAATTCTCCATGATGCGCTAAAATACAATGCTTAAGCTCACTAGCTAGCTTCTTTGGAAAATCTGGAATCGTACGAATTCTAGCACCAATCATTTCACATCCAATAATAATATGACCTAACAGTTGTCCATCGTCTGTATAATCATTTTCTGGAAAATCAGAAAGTTCCTCCATTTTTCCAATATCATGGAAAATGGCAGCTGCCACTAATAAATCTTCATTTAACATTGGATATTGCTTGCAGTAAAATTTACATAACCGAGTAACACTTAATGTATGCTCCAAAAGCCCTCCAATATATCCATGATGTACACTTTTTCCTGCCGAATGTTCTTTGAATTGTTTTACAAACTCTTTATCTTCAATGAAAAAGCTAGATACTAGCTTTTTCATTTTTGCCCCCTTAATTTCATTAATATAGCCTACTAATTCTTGGTACATTTCTTCAATATTTTTAGCTGTTGTTGGAAAATAATCCTTTGTCACATATTCCCCCTCTCTTGCCTTTCTTATTCTTTTTACATTTAGTTGAACTGCTCCTGCAAATATATTCACTTCTCCATCTATTTGGATAAAATCCATAGGTTCAAAATGGTCAATACCAGCTCCTAAATCCCAAACTTTTGCATCAACAGTTCCTGTTTTATCTTGAAGAATTAAAGAATAATAATTTTTTCCATTTTTTGTTGTTGCTATTGTTTTGGACTTACACAAATATACCTCACTAATTCTTTCACCTTCTCGTAATTCTCGAATAAATTTCATTTTTTTCCTCGTTTCTACATTTCTTATAATATTTCTCTACTTTTTAAATCCTATATCATTTCTTTTAACATATATTCTTATTTATTGCTTTTATTTTATCTTTGCCCTAATGTTACAGAAAAGGTAAATACTTTGCTTTCTTCTCGTCCCTTTCTTACGATTTCTATAGAAATGGTTTCATTTGCTTTTTGCTTTTCTAATATACTTTCTAAATCTGCTAAATTTTTAACCGTAGCATCACCTAGTTTTGTAATAACATCGCCTTTTTGTATTCCACATAAATAGGCTGGGCTTTCTTCTATAATTTCTGTTACATAAACACCAACTACAAGTCCTTTTTCTTTAGCAATTGTTTCTGTAACATCTTTTCCTTTGACTCCTAAATAGGCTCCTAGCTCATTTTTTGTTATTTGATTAATAATATGCTGTAAATCACTAATTCCAATAGCTGCTGTCATTCCTTTTAGCTGGTTTGATTTATAATCTTCATGTATCCAACCAACCAGTTGTCCACTTTCATCTAATAAAATGCCCTCTCCCCCATCAATAGCAATTCTATCTGTATATAAAATACGATAACGACCGTCTATAACAGACACGTCTTTGTTAACATAAGAAATATTTCCATAAACAATAGATTGTGGATATGACATTGGACTTCCAGCTAAAATAACAGCATCTCCTTCTTGGATTCCAAAGGAATTGGCAATTAATATTGGCTCTAGCTTTTCTAATTCTTCGGTAGAAAATTGGGTAGTAGCAACAGTGATACAACAAATTCCTGTAATCGTATCTGTTCTCTTTACTTTTCCAGTTCTCTCCTCGCCCAATACCTCCACTAAAATGTTAGAAGAGCCTTTTATTTTTTCATAATTTGCTAAAAAGAGAATCTCATTTTCTGTTTTGTCAATTAAGATTCCAAATGTCTGCCTTTTATTAATAACTTCATCATTAAACCATTCATCACTACCTTGTGAAATTCCACTTATCGTTACGATTTTAGATGATATGCTGTCATATGCTTGCTTTAATTGTTCTTCCCTCGTGTCTATATTAGCTTCGCTTTCTATCCACTCTTTCGCATAGCTTTCTACAAGAGCTTGTAGCTGGCTTTCATCTATGTAACTGTCCTCTGATGAGGTTTCCGTTTCCGTTTCTGTTACTTTTATGTCTTCCTTATTTTTTTTTGAAAAATAGTTTCTTACAAATCCATAACTACTACCAATTGTTATTCCTAATGCTGCTACTAGAAATAAATATGCAATGAATTTTCCTACATAATAGCGCTTTCTTTTTGCAGGCTCTACAATATTTTCACGAATGTAGACTTTTTCTTCCTCTTTTGAGGTTCTATTATCCTCCATTAAACGCACTCCTTTTACATTTTATTTAAATTTTCTCCTTCTCATTGATTTCCATTTCTAAATGTGTTTTTATTATAAGGGAATTCGCAAAAAATGTAAACGGTAAGACCATTGTTTTACTATCATTTCCACTTTTTTTAGTGTATAATATAAAATATATGGATTAGTATACACAGCTATGACAAAAACAGCACTGTATCCACAAACGTTCAATATAAAACAGTGCAGAAATGAGGATAACAATGAATCAAAAGGCTTTAAAAACCCTTGAATTTTATAAAATTATTGATATGCTTACAACTTATGCCTCTACTCCACTAGGAAAGGAAAAGTGTAATCATTTATTACCAATGGATGAATTGGAAGATATTTGCTCTTCTCAAGAAGAAACAAGCCATGCATTAACTCGTATTTTTAAACACGGTAGTGTTTCTTTCTCTGGCACAAGAGATATTCGTGACTCTCTTATGAGACTTTCTATTGGTAGTAGTTTAAGTATTACGGAGCTTTTAAATATTAGTTCTGTATTAAAAACAACAAACCGTGTAAAATCATACGGAAGACGTGAAATAGGCGATGACTCTGGTGATTGTTTAGACCCATTTTTTGAACAATTAGAACCTCTTACTCCACTAAATCGTGAAATTGAACGCTGTATTATTTCTGAAGATGAAATTAGCGATGAGGCAAGCCCTGGATTAAAATCCATTCGCCGTAGTATGCGTACAATTAAAGAAAAAGTTCACTCTCAAATGAACTCTATTCTTATTTCCTCTAGAAATTTATTACAAGACGGCGTTATTACAATGCGTAATGGTAGATATTGCCTTCCTGTAAAACAAGAACACAAAGGACAAGTAAGTGGTATGGTTCATGACCAAAGTTCTAGTGGTTCTACTGTATTTATTGAACCTATGGCAGTTGTAAAGCTAAATAATGAGCTTCGTGAACTTGAAATTAAGGAACAAAAGGAAATCGAAAAAATACTGGCTGACTTAAGCAATCAAGCGGCTGAATTTACTACTCAGTTACAAGACAATTTAACTATTCTATCTCATTTAGATTTTGTATTTGCAAAAGCAATGCTTTCTAAAGAGTATCAAGGAAGTGAGCCAAAGTTTAATACAAAAGGATATATTAATATTAAAAAAGGGCGTCATCCACTTCTTGATAAACAAAAAGTTGTTCCTATTGATATTCATTTAGGAAAGGATTTTGATTTACTAATTGTTACAGGTCCAAATACTGGTGGAAAGACAGTTTCTTTAAAAACAGTTGGTTTATTTACCCTTATGGGGCAAGCAGGTCTTCATATTCCTGCATTCGATGGTTCTGAGCTTGCTTTATTTAAGGAAGTATACGCAGATATTGGAGATGAACAAAGTATTGAACAAAGTCTTAGTACATTCTCCTCTCACATGACAAATATTGTAACTATTTTAGAAAAGGCAGATAAAGACTCTTTGGTGTTATTTGATGAGCTTGGCGCTGGAACTGACCCTACAGAAGGAGCGGCACTTGCTACTTCTATTTTATCATTTTTACACAATATGAAAATTCGTACAATGGCAACAACTCATTATAGTGAACTTAAAATATTTGCGTTATCCACAGAAGGAGTAGAAAATGCTTGTTGTGAATTTAGTGTAGAAACATTGCGTCCTACTTATCGCTTATTAATTGGAGTTCCAGGAAAAAGTAATGCTTTTGCCATCTCTAAAAAGTTAGGTCTTCCTTCCTTTATTATTGATGATGCCAAAAAGCGTATTGATTCTGATAGTGAAAGCTTTGAAGATGTTATTTCTAATTTAGAGGCAGCTAGAGTAACGATTGAAAAAGAACAAGAACAAATTGAAACATACCGTAAGGAAATTGAACAATTAAAGGCACAATTAGAGGAAAAACAAGAGCGTTTAGATGCAAGAAAAGAACGTATTTTACAAGAGGCAAATGAAAAGGCACAATCCATTTTACAAGAAGCAAAAGACTTTGCCGATGAAACAATTAAAATCATTAATAAAAAGACTGCTGGTGGAAACATTGCTAAAGTGCTAGAAGAAGAACGTGGTAAAATTCGTAATAAGCTAGATAAGGTAAACTCTAATTTAGCAATAAAGCCTGCGGCAAAACCGAAAAAAGAAATCAAACCAAATCAACTTCACCTTGGGGATTCTGTTAAAGTATTATCTATGAATTTAAAAGGAACTATAAGCTCTCTTCCAAATGCAAAAGGTGATTTGTATGTACAAATGGGTATTTTACGTTCTCTTGTTAATATTAAAGATATTGAGCTAATTCATGAAGATACTATCTCTGGTGATGGTGTGCCAAAACAACGTACTAATATTGGGCGCACACGGGTAAGTAAGTCATTTTCTGTTTCTCCTGAAGTAAATTTAATTGGTATGACCGTTGATGAAGCCCTTCCTGTATTAGACAAATATTTAGATGATGCTTATCTAGCTCATTTACCACAGGTGCGAGTGGTACATGGACGTGGAACTGGAGCATTAAAAAATGGGGTCCACACTCACTTAAAGCGTTTAAAATATGTAAAGAACTTCCGTCTTGGTACATTTGGGGAGGGCGATACTGGTGTTACAATTGTAGAATTTAAATAGTGGTGGAAACAGAAAGGATTGATGATTATGGAAAAACAAAAAATTTTAATTGTAGATGATGATTCTAATATTGCAGAACTTATCTCTCTTTATTTAACAAAAGAATGCTTTGAGACAAAAATTGTATCGGATGGAGAAGCTGCACTACTTGCCTTTCCTGCATTTCGACCTGATTTAATTTTACTAGATTTAATGCTTCCTGGAATTGATGGCTACCAAGTTTGTCGTGAAATTAGAAAGGACTCAGATGTTCCTATTATTATGCTTTCTGCCAAAGGAGAAATATTTGATAAAGTATTAGGACTTGAATTAGGAGCCGATGATTATATTATTAAACCTTTTGACTCAAAGGAAATGGTTGCTCGTGTAAAAGCAGTCCTTAGACGGTTTAAGCCACAACCTACTACTGCACCAGCTGTTCCTATTACAGGAAATTTTGTAGAATATCCAGATTTAATTGTAAATTTAACAAACTACTCTGTTACTTATATGGGAAAATCTGTTGAAATGCCCCCAAAAGAGTTAGAACTATTATATTTTTTAGCCTCTTCTCCAAATCAAGTATTTACAAGAGAGCAACTACTTGATAATATTTGGGGCTATGAATATATTGGAGATACAAGAACCGTTGATGTTCACATTAAACGTCTTCGTGAAAAAATAAAGGACCATCCAAACTGGTCATTAAGTACTGTTTGGGGAATTGGATATAAATTTGAAGTAAAATCAAACTAGAAAGGAGTCCCAAATTGAAGCGTTCCTTATATATTAAATTTTTAATTGGATATGGCATATTTGCCCTTATTGGTTTTATATGTATTGCTACATTTGGGTCTAACCTAGTATCCTCGTATATATTAAATTACAAAATAAAAAAAATGTATCAAACTGCTAACGGTATTTGCGAGAATTATCAATCTATGTACAATAGTGGACAAATAAATATTGAATCTATGCAACCTCAGCTTTCCATTGCTTCCATATCTACCGATACACAAGTATGGATTGTAGATATGGAAGGAACTCTCCTTTACAATAGCAACTCCAATGGGACTGCTGTTGGAACTGCTACGCCTTTTGATTCTTTAGATAGCCTTACCCACTATATGACAGGAGATTTTTATAACTTAATGCCAGATAATACTACTAGTGTTTTTGTTCCTTTACTAAGCAGTGACTTTGGAACAAATGGTTATATTATTATGCATTTGTTTGAATCTACTTTAATACATAGTACAAATATCGGTTTAAATATTGCATATATCACTTATGTTGTCATTGTTTTGCTATCTGGCATTTTACTATTTATTTTTCACTACACCGTATATGTACCAGTGAAAAAAATTACTGTAGCAGCAAATGAATATTCTACTGGTAATTTAACTTATAAAATAGATATTAATTCTCAAGATGAAATAGGCTATTTATCTTCTATTTTAGAATATATGGCAACTAGATTAAATGGTATTAAAGAAGACCAACACAAATTTATCGCCAATGTTTCTCATGATTTTCGCTCTCCTTTAACTTCCATTAAAGGTTATATTGAGGCAATGTTAGATCATACCATTCCTCCGGAATTTAGCGAAAAATATTTAAATATCGTATTAGAAGAAACAAACCGATTAAATAAATTAACCCAAAGTCTTCTTACATTAAACTCTATTGATAAAAAAGGATCTTATTTAGACTGTACTTCTTTTGATATTCATCGTGTAATCAAACATATTTTAGCTACTTTTGAAGGGCGATGTATGGATAAGAAAATTACCTTTGAGTTAACTTATTCATCAAGAGAACAATATGTCTATGGAGATATGGGGAAAATTCAGCAAGTACTTTATAACTTAATTGACAATGCCATTAAATTTTCCAATCCCGACTCCTCCATTCACATTCAAACATATGTATTAAAGGAAAAGGTGTTTATCTCTGTCAAGGACCATGGGGTGGGTATTCCAAAGGCTAGTATTAATAAAATCTGGGATCGTTTTTATAAAACAGATGCTTCTCGTGGAAAAGATAAAATGGGAACTGGACTTG
>CALWGN010000322.1 GCA_944380055.1 uncultured Lachnospiraceae bacterium | reverse complement strand
TCAACTTTCACATTTTCTTTATTAATCCAATGAATAGCAATAAACCCTATGATATTACCTTCTTTATTGTGTATTGCTATATCGTAAAATGCTCCTACATCTATACTTTTCTTAAAATTATAAGTACTAGGCATAGTTTCTTTTAATTCTTCCAAATCTTTACATATAAACTTACCATCTTCTGTAATCCTGTGTATAAATTGAGGCATACAGTTTGTAGGTAAGTTTATACATCTTTGTTGAACAGGTTGATTTCCTGCTTTAAAGACCTCGTATGTACAAGAAAACTTGTAAGCTGACCTATAATCGCTATAATGTTCCCCATTATGAAACTCGTAAACATGTATTCTGTCAGCATTAAGTATCTCTTTAACATACTCTAACTTATTTAAGATTTCTAGATCTAACTTATTTTGCCTAGGTAACATTTTACCAACGTTTGTTTTTTTGAAATATTGATTTAGATATTGCTTGCAAAAGAATAAACTTATTATGATAAATGCTATAAACTGCCCTATATCTTTTGCCAAATTAATTATCTCATTCATTGTTCCTCCTTAACTTACTAAATTTTGATTGTAATAATTTGTTTTTACATACACAGCTACACATTGCAAAGTCGCTTGTAAATCAGAAGAATAATAGCTCTTAATGTATGCTTGCACACCTGCCCCATATCTTGAATAAGTAACCTGCCATTGGTCTGCATATCCACTTTCTAAGGGCAATATGCCAAGTAAAGTATAACCATTAGGTTTATTTATCTGCCCTACACTTGCAGATATGTTAGCATTACCACCTATGTAAACTGGCAATGAAAAATGTTGAAATTTAAACAAACTATTAACATTTTTTTTTAAATTTTCATATCTTGGAATATTAGGGTCTAATATCTTTCCAGATCCATCTTTTAATACTTCATTCATATTTTTTGCTTTTTAGCTTAACTATGAGTAATTAATAACCAACTGATATCCAATTAACCTTTTGTGTCCAACCAGCGCTAAAAGCTCCGTTTTGGCTATGGACATAAACAGAAGCGTGTTCAGTCGTAATGTTTGTGATTTTTGCATTTTCGTCTAGCTCGGCTAATTCGTTATTTGTTCCATTTAATGTAAGCAGAACATTTGGAACATTATTGTATGTTGTTGGGAACGTTATATTTGTACTCATGACATTTGGATTAACGTAAGTTGCTTGAACTGTACCCCAACAAATTTTTAAAGTCCCAATTTGAATATAATTACTGCTTGGCACTACTAATTTTTCATATCTTGGAATATTAGGATCTAATATCTTTCCATTCTTGTCTTTTAGTACAATATTACTCATAGCCACACCTCTTTAAAAGAGAGAGAAAATTAAGCCTTTTCCTCATTTTCAAAGAGAAATTAAGCAGTAAGCTCCCCCCCCCCCGTGTAACATATTGTAAACTTTTTTCATTATTATCACTTTCCTTTCTTTATTCACTTTCTGCAATTGCTTGCTCTAATTCTTCATCTGTACAAGTACCTTGATAGACACCTATTGCATTCATCTCGTTAACTCTTTGATTTGTTGCGTTTATATCATTTGAACCAAAATCGTCGCCTTCTATTTCATAGTCTGTTACATCTTCAAGTGATACAGTTCCATCAGGATTGTTAATCAAATTAAATTTTTTATTGCCTACATAGGTATAATCTTGATAATCAGTTTTTAGATTTTGTTGTTCGTCCATCTTTAATTCCTCCTCCCAATTTACTAGATAATTTAAAAGCTAATTTATTTAATGCTTTTTCATCTTTTGAAACTTTTACTTGTATAGAAAATGTATTACCTTGATAAACTTTCTGTGGATTCAATCTAACTTCGTCTATTCTTATCAACTATCATCACCCTCTATAATTTCATATTGGTCTTTAGATATCTTTTCTACATTATTTCCAGTTACTATATAAACCTCAGCATCTTTAAACGTTTCTCTATTAATAGAAACCATAGCGAAAGTGCCTGCTACTGTTTTAAAAGATATAGTATTACTGTTACCCCATATCTGATTACTAGCTTTCTTTCCACGAATTTGATAAGTATAATCTGTATCATCCTCTAGATTAGATAAAGTAATAGGATTAGACATTGATATATTTTGCCAACTACCGTTATTCAATCTGCCTTGGAGGCTATCAAGAGTACTATTTGTTGAATAATTAAATGTAGCTAACTGTTTTCCAACAGTTTTGCTAGATATACTAATGGATGGAGCGTTTCTATCAATCCTAGGCAAGTTTATTGTTCCACCACAATTTCCACTCATTAAAAAAGACGTGTTAATAGAACCTGCAATATAAATAGAACCATTACCACTTGCGTCATGAGGAATAACTACGTCTGTAGTGTGAACGACTGTTTCGCCTCTATAATAAGTGTTTGCTAAAGTGAATGAACTTGTATGAAGTGATGCTGACCCTCTTGACCAACTAATATTATTTGCACCAACGTATATACTAGCTTGCAATTTTATTGTAGAAGTATTAGCTATTTGATTCTGACTTAACAATTGCCATCTTAAAATGTAAGCATAATAAAAAGAGTCATAATTAAATCCGACTCTTGCAAACTCATTCATATGTCACTACTCCTTTGGTTTAATCCATACTATAGTTTTATTTTCAACTGGTGTAGGCTGTGTATTAGAGACTACTAAAATAGGATTACTATCAAGTTCTTCTACTGTTTCTTTAACTGGATTAAATTCATTTTTAGTAACATATACTCCATTATCTTCTATCAGCTCTATTTGGCTTTCTATATATTCAAAAATTGAATTATAATCTAAGAAAGTTCTGTTATCCACAAAGTCTGTTATTCCAGTTGATAATGCTCTAAATCTTGCAA
>CALWGN010000321.1 GCA_944380055.1 uncultured Lachnospiraceae bacterium | reverse complement strand
AGCAATAGAAATAATATCTCTTCTTGCCAATATTTCTATAAATAAATTTAACGCTATTGATATACCTATCCAGTATAAAATAATACTTTTTGTATCTCTGTTTATTTTCATACCTAATATTAACACCCTTTCTTCCCATCTTTATTATGATTTATCATTTATCATTTGCCATTTGCCATTTGTCGTTTGTCGTTTACCTTAATACCTTCTAATTTAACACAACTTCATGTTTAATTTCAATAGTGTAGCATATAATAATACAAAATAACATAGCCGATTCCTTACTACTTTCTTAAAATGTCACTTATTTATCATAAATAGACACTTTACATCAATATGACTATCTATTTCCTTGACAGTTTTTTAAAGTAACTTTATAATTGGAAAAAAGAAAAGAAAAAGGGGGAGTATGATATGGCGTTTACTTATGTGAAACAATTGCCTACACCAGAAGAAATTAAATCACAATTTCCTATTACAGAACGCATTATTAACGTAAAAAAGGAAAGAGATGCTAACATTCAAGATGTTTTCACTGGAAAAAGTGATAAATTTATTGTAATTATTGGTCCTTGTTCTGCTGATAATGAAGATTCTGTCTGTGATTATGTGAATCGGCTTGCTAGAGTTCAAGAAAAAGTAAAGGATAAATTGATTTTAATTCCTAGAATTTATACAAACAAACCTAGAACAACTGGTGAAGGATACAAAGGAATGGTTCACCAGCCTGATCCAGAAAAAAAACCTGATATGCTAGCTGGATTAATTGCTATTAGAAAATTGCATATGCGTGCTATTGAAGAAACTGGGCTTACTGCTGCTGATGAAATGTTATATCCTGAAAACTGGGCTTATCTTTCTGACTTATTGTCCTATGTAGCAATTGGAGCTCGCTCTGTTGAAAATCAACAACATCGTTTAACAGTAAGTGGAATTGAAATTCCTGCTGGAATGAAAAATCCAACAAGCGGTGACTTTTCTGTTATGTTAAATTCCGTTGTTGCTGCTCAAAGTAGTCATGATTTTATTTTCCGAGGTTACGAAGTTCGTACAACCGGAAATGAGCTAACTCATACTATTTTGCGAGGTGCTGTCAATAAGCATGGAAATGCACAACCAAACTACCACTATGAAGACTTAGTACGACTTTTAAATATGTATCATGAAAAAGCATTAAAAAATCCTGCTTGTATTGTTGATGCTAACCACTCAAATTCAAATAAACAATACAAAGAGCAGATTAGAATTGTAAAAGAAATTCTCCATAGCCGTAAACATTCTAATGATATTGCTCAGTTAGTAAAAGGGGTTATGATTGAAAGTTATATTGAAGGTGGTTGCCAAAAAATTGGTGGGGAACATATTTATGGAAAATCAATTACTGACCCATGCCTAGATTGGGCATCTTCGGAACAACTAATCTATTATATTGCAGACCATGCATAAAATATCTCTATAAGAAACTATAAGAGGTACTGCTCCATAGATGAAAGTCATCTATAGAGCAATACCTCTTTTTATGATGTAGGAAAATTCTCACTTTCCTATATCATAAAAACCTCCGGGAAGATAAATACAATCATCATATACAGTTAAAACTAATTTATAATAAACTCAAAGGATTTCTATTAGAAGAATCTATAAGTATATTAGTTATACAGGTTATCCATACAGCAAAATATATTTCAAAAAATTAACATTTGGAAGATAAAAAATAGAGAAAGAATCCACAACAATAGATTTCTTCCCTATTTTTTCATACATTAGCGTCTTGGGTGGGCATAGTATGATTTTACAATTTCATGACGGTTTACATTTAAATAAAATTGTGTTGTTGTAATATCAGCATGTCCTAGCATTTCCTTTACATCTTCTAGGGATGCTCCATTTGCAAGAAGATGGGCTGCAAAGGAATGGCGAATAGTATGTGGTGTTATATCTATTTTAATATTTGCTTTTTTTGCATATCCTTTTATTATTTTCCAAAAGCCCTGACGGCTCATTTTTCCACCGGTATAATTGGTAAATAGCCACGGGTTGTTACTTATCTCTTTCCTATTATCTAATTCAAAAAATATAGTTAAAATTTTCTTTGCTTCTCTTCCAAATGGAATAATTCTCTCTTTTTTACCACTACGACAAATAATATATTCCATAGACATATTTACATCTTGCTTTTGAAGATTAATTAGCTCAGTTACTCGTATCCCAGTTGCATATAAAACTTCCATCATTGCCTTATCACGAATGCCTTTTTTAGTATTTAAATCTGGTTGACTCAGTAGTCTGTCTACTTCTTCTACTGTTAATATTTCAGGAAGTTTTCTAACTACTGGACGAGTTTTCAGCTCATAGGCAGGATTATTTGTTATATCTCCTTCTATTTGACAATAAAAAAAGAACGCTTTTAAAGAAGTAACAGTTCTTGAAATCGTAGCAACTGCTCGCCCGTTTTTTTCCATAAAAAATAGATAGTTTTGTAAGCTTGTCTGCGTCACTTTACTAACTTCTTTTATCCCTTCTTTTTCTAAATAATCTGCTAGCTGCAATAAATCCCTTCTATAAGAATTTAACGTACTATTTGCAACATTTTTTTGTTTTCCAAAATAAGAGATAAATTGTTCTATCTGTTGTACCATTTTTGTCGTCCTTTCTTAATTATCATATAGAAAATGCATCACTTTAGGGATACTCTTTATATTATAAATTTTATCTTATGTATATTTGTATGCTTATATATTCTCTTATACTTTATCATATACAGTTATTATATTCAATTCCTTCCTTATATTTTTGTTTCCTAGATTATAATAGCAGGCGTAATATATATGGATTTATCCATGACTCTGCCATAGCCCCCGCTATACAAGTAATACAAATAAATGTTAAAGCAACAAACGCTTGCCCTAAAGACTCTCTATTTTTATATTTTATATGCTCTTTCATTAAATACATTCCATATCCATACAATATATAATGAGGAAATACAATGCCCAAAAAAATGAACAAACCAACTGGACCATATATCATCGTTGCTGTTCCTAATAAAATAGCAACAAAATACCCTAAATATGTAAAAACAGCTATCAATCCCAGCTCACCAATAATAGAGAATCCAACTATCCAAAGAAAAATAAAAATTCCTAATCGCTCTTTTAATATATAAAAAAACAAGGATATTTTATTTACTGTATTAAACTGCAACTGTTGATAAAAATAAGTATTATAAATAGTCAAAGAATCCATCCATTTTTGTCCCATTTGGTTTATCATAATTGTCCCTATTAAAATTCCAACAAAAAAACTAACAAGCAAATAAGTTTCTATTCTAATTTTCCTTCTACGAACACTATATTCTTCCATTCCATTTCCTCCTATCTTTGTCCTAACTTATGCTTACATTGCTCTTTTTATGCTTTTTTCTTTTACAAAATCTAAGAACAAAAAATTTCTTAAATGACTCTTATAGGAGGTAAATAAGATAAAAACTTGCTTTTCTATGAAAACTTGCTTTTCTATGAAAATATTTTTATAAAAAAAGAAATGATAGTACTTTTGCTCTCTTTCCTATCATTTCCCTTTCCTATGTATTCTTTTACTTACAATATTTTACTTTATATGCCATTAAAGCAGCTACAGTTTTTGCATCTTGTATTGTTCCGTCATAAATCATTTGAATTAATTCATCTATTTCATACGCCTTTACTTCTACAAACTCATCTTCATCTAAATTTTGTTTTGAGACTTTCAAGTTTTTCGCAACATATACATCAATTAGTTCATCACAATAAGCAATAGCTGTACGTAAGGATAGAAGAAACTCTAGATCTACGGAAGCATATCCTGTTTCTTCTTCTAACTCTCTAATAGCACAATCTAAAGTAGGTTCATTTATGGTATCTCGTGCTCCTGCTGGTATTTCTAATGTCATACGATCTAATGCATTACGGTATTGTTTTACCATTAAAATTTTTCCATCTTCTAATACTGGAACAATAGCAGCTGCTCCATTATGACCAATAAAATCCCAATAAACAATCCGTCCTGTAGGTGTTTCGATTGTATCTTTATAAAATTTTAAAATTGTTCCTGTATAAACCAATTCTCTTTTAATTCTTTTCATACTATCCATATGATACCCCTTACTTCATTTTTTCACTTTTTTCATAACATTTATCTGTAGCTTTCGCTATTGCACCTCTAAATCCATTCTCTTCTAATGCTAAAACACCTTCTATTGTAGTTCCTCCTGGTGAACATACCATATCCTTCAACTGTCCTGGATGCATTTTTGTTTCTAATACCATTCTTCCTACACCAATCATTGTTTGTGCAATTAATTCATAGGCATCTTCTCGTGGCATTCCATATTTTACAACACTATCGGCTAATGTTTCTATAAACATATACATATATGCTGGTGAACTTCCACTTGCACAAACAGCAGCATTTATGAGATTTTCATTTATTTTTTTTACTTTACCAAAAGATGTAAAAATACTTTGAATCATTATAATTTCTTGTGGATTGAATAATTCTTCCTCATAGCATATTGCTGTCATTCCCTCTTTCACTAAAGCAGGTGTATTTGGCATTGCACGAACAATTCTTTTATCTCTCCCTAATAATTGTTGTAATTGTTCTATTGTAATACCTGGTGCAATTGAAATAATAATATGATCAGGAGTTACAATATCTCTAATATTTTTTATTACAGCAGGATAAAATTGTGGCTTTACGGCAAGAATAATATATTTTGCTTTATTTGCACATTCTGCATTGCTATCTACAAATCTTACTCCTGTTTCTTCATATACTGTTTTTACTCTCTCTTTATTCGTATCAGAAAAAATAATATCCACTCTATCAATCGTATTTAATAATCCTTGCAACATGGCATATCCCATATTACCCATTCCTAAAAAACCAATCTGTGCCATTTGATATCCTCCTATTTATATTTTAATAATATGTTATTATTCCTTAATTTTTGTAATTCTTTTTCTAATATAAGCTCATTATATTGATTTTTTCTATTTATTCTTTTTACATATCTAAAATAAGCAAAGCTTATTCTAATGTAAGCATACTATACTTATTATATCATAGTACAATTTTATTATCAATTCACCATTTTACTTTCTATTATATATAAAAGCATTTTTAAAATAGAACTTATAAGAGTGGTTAAATTAAACGATTAAGCATCATTTACCAACAAGCTTCTAATGCTCTCAATGAAATAACTCCCTATAATGACTATATTGCCAAAAGGATATGACCAAACTTTATAATAGAAATTTACACAAATAAATTTTATGTATCATAAAAAAAGGTCTTGTATTATTCATACAAAACCTTTTTTGTAACATATTATTGATTATTAATTAAAATTCTGACTAAATAGGTTACTTTGCGAAATCTGTTACGCGTGATTCTCTAATAACATTAACTTTAATTTGGCCTGGATACTCTAATTCAGATTCAATTTGTTTAGAGATATTTCTTGCTAATAATATCATTTCAGCATCATTTACTTGTTCTGGTACTACCATAATACGTATCTCTCTACCCGCTTGAATTGCAAAAGATTTATCAACACCTTTGAAAGAATTTGTAATTTCTTCCAACTGCTTTAATCGATTTGTATATGTTTCTAATGTTTCTCTTCTTGCACCTGGTCTAGCAGCTGAAATAGTATCGGCTGCTTGTACAATACAAGAGATTAGGCAAGATGGCTCTACATCTCCGTGATGTGATTCTACTGCATTAATAACAACTGCTGACTCTTTGTATTTTCTACATAAATCAGCGCCAATTTGAATATGTGATCCTTCAATATCATGGTCTAATGATTTACCAATATCATGTAATAATCCAGCTCTCTTTGCTAAACGCACGTCTAATCCCATTTCTGCTGCTAATAATCCAGATAAATGAGCTACCTCTATAGAGTGTCTTAATGCATTCTGTCCATAACTAAAACGGAATTTCATTTTTCCTAATAATCGAACTAATTCTGGATGAATTCCATGAACTCCTACTTCTAGAAGTGCAGCTTCTCCTTCTTCTCGAATCATAGTTTCCACTTCTTTTTGTGCTTTTTCAACCATTTCTTCAAT
>CALWGN010000320.1 GCA_944380055.1 uncultured Lachnospiraceae bacterium | reverse complement strand
GGAATATGTAAGTGTAATAAGTAATGAGTGGAGAAAGGAATTAGAAAATGGAGAATTAAAAAATGATTTTTTTAGACCGGAGGAATGGAATGAAATATTATCTATTATAAAGGATCCAGGGAAATATGCTAGACAATTGATTGAAGAGCCAACAAAATCATTTGATGAATTTAAGAATCAAATAGTTGATCAACACTGTGCTGAATATCAATTAGAGGAAATTCGAAAATCTTTTTCATATAAAATTGGAATGGGCATAACAAGTATACCAAGAAAAATAATAAGCATGCAGGAGAAAAGAAAAAATGGAAAAAAACATGTATGAAAAAATGGTAAAAAATACAAGAGAAAAAGTAGAAGTTCACGAATTGATTAATTTTGAAGAATCATCAGAAAAACCTAAAGTTTCAATTGTGGTTCCGGTATGTAATGTTGAAATTTATTTAGAGGAATGTCTGCAAAGTTTAATGAATCAGAGTTTACAGGAAATCGAAATTATCTGTGTAAATGATGGGTCAACAGATAATTCTTTGGAGATTTTAAAGAAATTTGCAAAACAAGATAAACGATTCAAAATTATTGATAAAGATAATGCAGGGTATGGGCATACCATGAATATCGGTATGGATATGTCAAAAGGCAAGTATATAGGAATTGTTGAAAGTGACGATTTTGTAGATGAAAATATGTATAGAGATCTATATGAATTAGCTGAGAAAGAACATTTGGATTTGATAAAAGCTGACTTTAATAGATTTGTCAAAGAAGATGGAGAATTAAAGTGTAATTATATAGACGTGGCCGCTAGAGCCAAGGACTGTTATAACAAAGTTATTGATCCATCGGAAGACAAAAGAGTATTTAATTTGGTTATGCAGACATGGAGTGGTATTTATAATCGGGAGTTTCTTATAAAAAATGGGATCCGCCATCACGAATCTCCTGGTGCCAGTTACCAAGATAATGGTTTTTGGTTTCAAACATTTATTTTTGCAAAACGGGTATATTTTTATAATAAACCTTATTATTTTAATAGAAGAGATAATCCGAATTCATCTGTTTATAACAAGGCAAAGGTCTATGTTATGAATAAAGAATATGAGTTTATTGAACAAATACTGAATAAAAATCCTGATTTAAAAGAAAAATATATCTTTCAGTTTAGCAGAAAAAAATTTTTAAATTATATATTTACATATAATCGGTTAGCAGAGGAGTTTCGATTAGAGTATTTAGCCGTTTTTCATAAGGAGTTGAAAGAAGCGGATTCTGTTGGTGAAATAGATTGGACACTTTTTTTGGAAAAAGAAAGAAAAGAATTAAAGGAAATTCTTGAAAAGCCAGCTGAATTTTTAAATAAAAAGAAAATTAATGAAATTACAAAAAAGAAAGATGCAGATTTAAAGAGAGAAAAAAATCTTACTAAATCTTTGCGTAGAGAATTAAAAGATTGTGAAACTAGATTAAAAGGACAGAATGAGCTTATTTATGAAATGTGGAATTCATCAAGTTATAGATTGGGAAGGAGCATTACAGCTATACCACGAAAATACAAAGATAAATCATTAAGGAAGGAACAAAGGGAAAATGTTAACAAAGTAGTTCATTTAGTTTACATAACGGATGAAAACTATTGTCTTCCTACAGCGGTAGCTTTGACGTCTCTAAAAATAAACAAATTTTTCGATTCTATATATAAAGTACATATTTTTGCATCTGACTTGTCTGAGGATAGTAAAAAGAGGATTTATTCGCTGGAGAGTGAAAATTTTACAATAGATATTATTGATGTGGAACAAGATAAGCGATTTATGACATATAAAAAAGGGGACGGAGATTTGCATGTTTCTCCGGCTGCGATATTAAAGTTTAAAATTCCTACAATTTTAAGTCGGGTTGGAAAGGTGTTATACATGGATGGAGATGTTCTTGTACAGGATGACTTACTTGAACTATATAACACAGATATAAAAGGGTTATATGCAGCAGTAGTTAAAGATATTATCTCAGAAAGAAATCCTAAACATTTAAAATTTTTGCATTATAAACATAAATATTACTTTAATTCTGGAATGATGCTTTTAAATTTAACAAAAATGAGAAAAGACAATGTTTCGAAAAAATTAGTTGAGTACAGGATAAACGGAATAAACCACTTTATGGACCAGGATGCTCTTAATGTAATCTTAGGTGAAAAAGTTTGTTTCGTATCTCCACGATACAACTTCCTAAATAAATTTTATGATTGGTGGGACGCAAAGAGATTGTCTGTTTTTTATGGGGAGGTATTTCCGAATACAGAAAAAGAAGCATTTAAACAAGCGGCTATTTTGCATTTAGGAAGTCATGAAAAACCATGGAAATATGAAATGGGGTATTTATCACAACTATACGATAAGTACCATAAGAAATCGCCATATAGCGATCAAAAATTAATAAGAGAGCCATTACCTGTAGAAGAAAATGTGGGAGTTAGATACTAAAGAAGGAGAGTGAATAAGGTTGGTGCAACAGAAGATGAAAAGGATAGTCGTTGTAGGAACAGGATATGTTGGATTGTCAAATGCAATTTTACTGTCACAAAAGAATGAGGTGTATACGGTCGATATTGTTGAAGAAAAGGTGAATCTTATTAATGAAAAGAAATCTCCAATTGTAGATAAGGAAATACAAGAATATTTATCAGCAAAAGAATTGAATTTAATAGCCGTTACGGATGGAAAGAATCTGTATAAAGATGCAGATTTTGTAATTATATCTACTCCAACAAATTATGATGAAAATAAAAATTATTTTGATACATCCTCTGTAGAAGATGTTATAAATGATGTTTTAAAATATTCAAAAACATCAACAATTGTAATAAAATCAACAATTCCGGTAGGCTATACGGAAAAAATTAGTAAAAAGTATAATTCAAATAGGATTTTGTTTTCACCAGAGTTTTTGAGAGAAGGACATGCATTATATGACAATTTATATCCCTCCCGTATTATAGTTGGCATCCCAGGTGATGATGAGGGTTTACGCAATAAAGCAGTCGAATTTTCTCAGTTGCTTTTAGAAGGAGCGGCTGCAAAAAATATACCGCTTTTATATATGAATTCTACAGAAGCTGAGTCTGTAAAATTATTTTCTAATACATATTTAGCATTAAGAGTAGCTTATATTAATGAGCTGGATACTATTGCAGAGCTTCGAGGATTAAATCCTAGAAATATTATCGAAGGAGTCTGCCTAGATCCTAGAATAGGTAGTTCCTATAATAATCCTTCATTTGGTTACGGAGGATATTGTCTGCCTAAAGATACAAAGCAGTTATTAGCCAATTATGAAAATGTTCCTAATAATTTAATTAGAGCGATAGTCGAAGCAAACGCAACGAGAAAAGACTTTATTGCTGAACAAATTATAAAGAAAACTCCTAAAATAGTAGGAATATACAGATTAACAATGAAAGCAGGGTCAGATAATTTTAGACAATCTTCAATACAGGGAGTGATGCGGAGATTACGTGCGGAAGGATTACAGTTGATTATTTTTGAACCTACGTATAAAGAAGAAAAATTTTCAGGTATAGAAGTATGCAGATCAATAGAGGAGTTTAAGGAAAAATCCAGTATAATAATTGCAAATAGATGGAACGATGAGTTAAGTGATGTAAAAGAGAAAGTATATACTAGAGATTTATTTACATGTGATTAGAACGAGTTTTTAGGAGGAATTTGGATTGATTGAAAAGTTAAAAGATATGACGATTGTATCTTGGGGAGCGTATCAATATTTTCGAGAAAATGTTGAAAAGTTGAAAGATAAAGTTAAAATCAAATATATATTTGCAAATGAAAAGTATGTTATTGATAAAGAAAAGTATAATATTTTAGATAAGAAGGAAAAAATTCTTGCGCTAGATAATCCGTTTATAATTATTAGTCAGGCAAAAATTTCGGATGTGGAAAATGCGGCGAAATGGTGTAAATCGCATGATGTTCCATTCTGTCATTTGGAATTTTTGATTAATAATAGTAAATTTGGCATTAAATATATTAAAGCTATAGGTGGATTCTATAGAGACTTTAACAATAATACAATTGAAGTTTCGCCAGAAGCTAAAGGAAATATTACTATAGAAACTCTTGAAGCAAAAAATTCGTGTGTTTCAATTGGAAATATTAGTGTTAAAGAAAGACTCTATATTAAAATGTTTGGATATAATGCAAAATTTAGGATTGGAAATGGAACAACTATTGTTTCTACAAATGTTATCGTTAATACAAATGGAGAAGTAGAAATAGGAAAAGATTGTATGTTTTCCCATACTATTTCATTAATGCAATCGGACCAGCATCAGATCTTTGATTTGTACACAAAGAAAAGGATTAATTACAAAAAGGATATCTATATAGGAAATCATGTTTGGATGGGGCGCGAATGTGAGCTATTAGCAGGAGCACGAATTGGAGATAATTCAATTTGTGGGGCGAGAACAACAACATCTGGCATATTTCCTTCAAATGTTATTATAGCTGGTTGCCCAGCAAAAATTATTCGCAAAGGAATAATTTGGTCGCGCGATAATATAAAAGATAAAGAATGTGAACATTTTAATGAATGTATAGATAAAAAGGCATTAAAATATATTAATGAAAATAGTGAATCAGTTACTAATAGGACAAAAGAATCAGAAATAAACCATAAGTCATCTTTTGAGGATACAATTATACAATTATATAAGCAAGGAATTACAACTAAAGAAATTGCACAGTATATTGAAAAACATTATGGAAATTATTATGTGCCCAAACAAAATGTGCAGAAAGGAAACCGACAATGACCTACAACTACCTCATCGTCGGCGCCGGCCTCTTCGGCTCGGTCTTCGCCTACGAAGCAAAGAAAAAAGGAAAAACATGCCTTGTCATCGACAAGCGCGACCACATCGCAGGAAATATTTACTGTGAAGAGATTGAAGGGATTAACGTACATAAATATGGCGCCCACATCT
>CALWGN010000319.1 GCA_944380055.1 uncultured Lachnospiraceae bacterium | reverse complement strand
GTATGAAACGAATATGTGGCCTTATTTTATTTTGGGTAGGTTTTGGAATGGCCTTTATGATAATAATACCGACAAATTTTTTTACAGTATGTATTGCTTTGGCTTGTTTAATTATAGGATATAATTTGTTTTGTGGATGTTAAAAAATATTATTTTAGTAAAGAAGAGAAGTGTTGTTTCGATAGCGAAAGTTATACAATGAAATGAAATAAAAGTTTGAAAAATAGTAGTATAGGTGAATGTAAAAAAAGGACTGTCTAACAGTCCTTTTTAGCCTATTCAAGTATTATGCTCTTTCAACACAACCAGACTTTAAACAAGAAGTACATACGTACATCTTCTTTGCAGCCCCATTAACCTTAACTCTAACTGATTTAACGTTTGATTTCCACATCTTATTTGATCTTCTATGGGAATGGCTTACAGCATTTCCAAAGTGAGCACCTTTTTCACAGATAGCACATTTAGCCATAATTGCACCTCCTTAATGTATACTAAGCATCTAAACTCATAACAAAAGTATAATAACAGATTTTGAAAAGTAATGCAAGCAGTTTTTAGGATTTTTTTAGTATTTTTGCTAAAAAACAAAAATACTCTTTCCTTTTTGATGAAAACAAGGTATAATAATATAACATATGCACATTAACATATAATAAAACGGAACGAAGTATCTACTTTGTTTTATGATTGAGAAGTAGATATTTTATATCTGCTAAATCTTTATAAAGATAGAAAATAACGAAGGACTCTTTATTTAAGGAAAAGATGAGTGAATAAAATAAATGGAGGTAATAACTATGAAAGGCCGTATTACAAATCAATTAGGTGAGATTTTAATCGATACAGATGTTATTGCAAAGTACGCTGGTTCTACAGCAGTTGAATGTTTTGGTATAGTAGGAATGGCTGCTGTAAGTATGAAAGACGGATTAGTAAAACTTTTAAAGAAGGAAAGTTTAACAAGAGGAATCAATGTAACTGTTAATAATAATATGCTAACAATTGATTTTCATGTAATTGTTTCTTATGGAGTAAGTATTTCTGCAGTTTCAGAAAACTTAATTCAAAATGTAAAATATAAAGTAGAAGAATTTACAGGTTTGGAAATAGGAAAAATTAACATATTTGTTGAAGGAGTTCGAGTAATTGACTAATATATATTTTTCTATAACATAGAGCAATATATATGAAAGTATAAAACATGCAATGTATAGGTTCTACATTGTATAGTTTTAATAGGTAAGTAATGAGAGTTTAAGGAGGAACAAGTTGTGTCACACAATACAATAGATGCAAAGCTTTTAAAGAAGATGTTTTTAGCTGGTGCAAAAACATTAGAGGCGAAAAAGGAATGGATTAATGAGTTAAATGTTTTCCCAGTGCCAGATGGGGATACTGGAACAAATATGACATTAACTATTATGTCAGCAGCAAAGGAAGTAGCTGCCCTTGAACAGCCTTCTATGGAAGAATTGGCAAAAGCAATTTCTTCTGGTTCTTTAAGAGGTGCTAGAGGAAACTCTGGTGTTATTTTATCTCAATTATTCCGTGGTTTTACAAAAGAAATAAAGACAGTAGAAGAAATTGATATATTAACACTTGCAAATGCCCTAACAAGAGCGACAGAAACTGCATATAAGGCAGTAATGAAACCAAAGGAAGGAACAATTCTAACTGTAGCAAGAGGGATTTCTGATAAGGCTTTAGAATTAGTAGCAACTGAAGTAGATTTAAAGGAATTTTTAGAGCAAATTATTGAACATGGTAATTATGTATTAAGTCAAACTCCAGAGATGTTACCAGTATTAAAACAAGCTGGTGTAGTAGATTCAGGCGGACAAGGGCTTATGCAAGTGTTACAAGGTGCATTGGATGGCTTCTTAGGTAAGGATATTGATTTATCAGTAGAAGCAGCACCAAAGAGAGTAGCAGCAGTTTCTTCTGATGAGATTGATACAGCGGACATTAAGTTTGGGTACTGTACAGAGTTTATTGTAATGCTTGAAAAAGAATTTACTGATGAAATGGAAATGGAATTTAAGGCTTACTTAGAGTCTATTGGTGATTCTATTGTATGTGTATCAGATGATGATGTTGTAAAAGTTCATGTTCATACAAATGACCCAGGATTAGCAATTCAAAAGGGCTTAACATATGGTGCATTAAGTCGTATGAAAATTGACAATATGCGTGAAGAACATGAAGAAAAGTTAATCAAAGATGCAGAAAGAATAGCTAGAGAACAAAAGGAAAAAGAATTAGAAAAAGAAATTGAACGTAAGCCAGTAGGATTTGTTTCGGTATCTGTTGGAGATGGTCTTAGCGAAATATTTAAGGGATTAGGCGTTGATTACTTAATCGAAGGTGGTCAAACAATGAATCCAAGTACAGAAGATATGTTAAATGCTATTAATAAAGTTCATGCAGATACAATATATATTTTCCCAAATAATAAAAATATTATTTTGGCAGCAGAGCAAGCAAAATATTTAGTAGAAGATAAGGAAATTGTGGTAATTCCAAGTAAAACAATTCCTCAAGGTATTACAGCTATTATTAATTTCTCTCCTGAGCGTACAACAGAAGAAAATGTAGCTGCAATGACAGAAGAAATGTTGCGAGTACAAACAGGACAAATTACTTATGCAGTACGAAATACTAACTTAGATGGTATTGAAATCCATGAAGGTGACATTATGAGCGTTGGTGATAGTGGAATTCTAGGTGTAAGTAATTCTGTTGATACAACAGCAGTAGAAACTGTTGATAAAATGGTAAATGACGATGTATCATTGATTAGTATCTATTATGGTAGCGATGTATCAGAAGAAGATGCAAATGCTTTATTAGAAAAGATTCAAGAAAAATATTCTTCCATAGATGTAGAATTACATTATGGTGGACAGCCAATTTATTACTATATTATTTCTGCTGAATAAAATAAAAAATGGTAAGCTGACAGAAAAAGTTAGCTTACCATTTTTGTAATAAACTATAAAGTAAAAAGGAGGCACAATAATATGTGTCCTCCTTTTGTGCTATAGTTAATTAATAAGTTGCTCAATACATCTTCCACAAAGAATAGCATTTTTTGTTTCTTTGATACATTTATCATAAATAGAAAATAGCTGACTTGTTTGATCCACATTTTGATAAACTTTCCAATATCCACAAAATTCACATTGTTTTTGATGAATAAAGCCTAATACATCACATAAAGGGTAACCTAAAAAGATACCAATTTCATGTGGATATTCACAACAAGTAGTTAGTCGTTTATCTAAATACATCAAAGATGCATCTACATCATTATAAGGATAATGATAATTTTTTAAAAAATTTTTGATATCTGATAGATTTAAAATGGACTCAAGCATTTCCTTATAATACATATACACAGTAACATGTTCCTTATCCTTTTGAAATAATTTTAAAAAAAGTCCTTGAATATTTAATTTTCTATTATAAGTTGTAATAATAGTTTGAATATCATGAAATTTACTTTTCTTAATATGAAACATATTGGCAGCTTTTTTCTTTCTTAAGACAGGTGCACAGTGAAATGCTAACAACCGTTCAAATAAACGTTCATCATAAGACATAAGCCATTATAAAGATGCAATTTGTTCTTTAATTGCACGACAAACGCATGAAAATTTTTATTCCCTCTTATCCTACTGTCAAGCTTTAAAAATTTATATTAAAACTTAAGAACTTCTTCTAAATATTGCAC
>CALWGN010000318.1 GCA_944380055.1 uncultured Lachnospiraceae bacterium | reverse complement strand
AAACAGGATAGGTTTTTGTCTTCTTATCATATTTATATCCACCAATATTTAGTGCAACTTCACCCTTTTCCCACTCTAATATTCTACATACATCCTCATATGTATATTTAGCATATAGCTGAAAGGATGTATTTTTATAACGATTACTATACTCTTTTTGATTTCTGTAAAGACCAAACTCTATTAGCTCTTTTACCATATGAAAGAAATTTTTATCCTCTAACATATTAGAAAAAGCTTCTGAAATTTTATAATCATTGTTATCCTTTTCAATAAAAATACAATGGGAATACGTTTCTTTTCCAGTTCCTGTTGCAAATTCATTGGTTAAAATATTTGCTACATTTGTTTCTGTTTTCTCAGTTACTATTATATCATGAACATAGTTCATGATCTTGTCACATTCGCCAAATGCTTCGCGCTTGGCTCATTGTGCTTATTATATCATATGTTTCCTTTAAATGCTTTTTTAAGTATGACATTACATTGTTTTTATAATATAACAATCTTTTTAATACTTCAAGCTCATGAACCCTTTTTCCAGGTGCCAGTTTTTTAGAAATAAATTCTATCACTTTTTCCTGTTCATTTGTCAACGTTATCGTATATTCTTTTTCATATTTTTTTAGAAATTTATAATAAGAACCTAATGACTTATTATCAAAAATACGAAGTACATCAATAGACCCATATTCTTCAAAATCCATTAAATTAGGGATTCTACCTAACTTAAATTTTAATTGTTGATAGCTTTCTTTTATAAGCCTAATATCATTAAAATTTGCATTATCAATAGACTCATAAATTCTTTTTCTTGCAATTTCATCAAAATGAATACTTGCACAACCAGGTATTATTCTATTTCCTTCTCTTACACATTTTCTTACTGTATCTTTGTTATAGCTTCTATCTCCAAAAAGTGCCATTGGAATCATAAAATTATTATTATAATTTCCAATAAAATCTAGAATAATAACATATTCTTTTCCCTCTGATTTTCTAAGACCTCTACCTAGCTGTTGCACAAAGACAATTGGTGATTCTGTGGGACGAAGCATAATTACTTGATTAATTTCTGGAATATCTACTCCTTCATTAAAAATATCAATGGTAAAAATATAATCTAGTTTATTCTCTATTTCATCACTTGTTAATCGTTCTATAAATTCCATTCTTCTTTCTATGCTATCTGCACCAGTAAGTACCTCAGTATTAAGCCCTCTAGAATTGAATTTTTTAGATAGCTCTATTGCTTCTTCTTTTCTACTACAAAAAATTAATCCCTTTACTCGATGTCCACTATATCCATAATATTCTGCTTTTTCTAAAATATAATCCACTCTTTCATCATGAACTAAGTAATTAAATTCCCTAAAATCCTTACTATTTCCTGTGTCGCCTGTATACAAATCAGTAATCCCAAAATAGTGAAATGGACAAAGCAAATCTTCCTCTAAGGCTTGTTGTAATCTAATCTCATATGCAATATTATGATCAAATAATCCATAAATATCAAAACCATCGGTACGTTCTGGGCTAGCAGTCATTCCCAGCCAAAGCTTTGGTTTAAAATATTCCATAATTTGCTTATAGCTGTTAGCACCTGCCTTATGAACTTCATCAATAATAATAACATCAAATTCATTGTCCTTAAACTTACTATATACATTCTCTTTTGCCATCATCTGCATAGTGGAAAAAAGAAAATTGGCATCCCAATTTTTTTCATTGCCTGATAAAATTCCCATAGAACTATCATTTCCAAATACCTTTTGATAACTTTTTAATGCTTGTCTTGCTATTTGCTCTCTATGGACAATAAAAAGTATTTTTTTTGGATTCATATCTCTTAATGCAAATGCAGACGCATAAGTTTTTCCTGTTCCTGTTGCTGAAATTAATAATGCTTTCTTTTCACCTTTCTCATACAAATCTCTTAACCTACTACTAAATAACGATTGCATTTTATTTGGTTTTAAACGATATTGGTCTAGCGATGGAATATCTTCTCTTCTTGCTATTTCTTTTTGCTTCTTTACAATTCTATACTTGCTAGTATAAACATCAATGTACTCCTCATAAGACTTTGACTGTTCTAAATTCCAAATAGATTCAAATTCTTCTACAATTTCATTGGCATACTCTCCTTGGGTAGTAGAAACTATTTTTGTATTCCACTCTTTGTTGGTTGTCAATGCCCTTACTGTCATATTAGAACTTCCAATTAGAATTCGATATATTTCTGATTCTTTAAATATGTATCCTTTTGTATGAAATCCATCATTTTCTTTTGTTTCATATATTTTTAATTGTATATTGCTTAACTTTGCTAACTTAGTTAAGGCTTTCGGTTCACTAAATGTAAGATAGTCCGTTGTCAGAATACGCCCTTTTACATTTCTTTTCTCTAGTTCCTTTAATGTTTGTAAAAGAGGGGCTATTCCACTCATTGTAATAAATGCTACACTAATAGAAAATTCATCACATGATAATAATTCATCTTCAATGGTACAAAGAACCTTTTTTCCTTCTTTATAATTATTTGATATAAATTGTGGTTTATAGGCTAAATTAGAAGGATAATTTCCATTAATAAATGCAGTCTCTAACCCTTCCTTTAATTGATTAATTGTATTTTTCTCCATGTTACTTCCTCTAATGTTATCTATTTCTTACTTTACAAAACTTTTCATCAATTCCTTACATACCTTCTCATAATCTATGTATCCTAAAAGAATCATTTTATTTTTTAGCTCACTAAGCGCTGTTAAAAAATTTTTTTCATCTTTCTTTTTTATTTTACAGAAAATAATAATATAAGGACTATTTTCTCTTTTATATTCCTTTCCAAAGGATACATTTACTTTATTTTTAATAAATAGCTGATCTGCGAAATATTTTTCTGTATCAATAAATGCATAGTGATAGTATAATAACGATGGTGCATTTAATTTCCAATAATTTAAGTTTGATTGATTCATAGTATCCCCTCCTTTGGAACATTTGTATAAAAAAGTAACCTTACCTTTGATTCAATTTATTTTTTCTCTCTTTCCAATCTGGCATTCGTTTTTCAATAAAATTATAAAACTCTTTGGAATGATTTTGGTGAATAAAATGTGCAAATTCATGAAGTACTACATACTCAATACACTTGATTGGTTGTTGGATTAATTTGCTATTCAGTGTAATTATTCCTCTGCTAGGGCGACATGACCCCCACATAGTTTTCATGCTCCTTATTTTGATAATAGGAAATTCAATACCATACGGCTGAAATAATGGATAAATCTTCTTGCACAAATTTATAAATATATTTTTTTCTAATTCTTTTAGCCAAGTCATCCATAATTCTTCTTTTCTTTTTCTATTGTTAAGATCATTTACTGTTAAAATAATTTCCTTATTATATATTACAACAGATTCATTTATCCCTTGCACAACTTTTAATTGTAGCCATTCTCCTAAAACTTTAAACTGTTCTCCATCTATATAATCGTTTATAGTGTTTTGTTTCTCTAAACTTTTTTGTTCATATTTTTTTAGAGCTTCAAGAATAAATATTTCCTTTTGTTTTATAAGATTATCAATAAAATCTACTGGAACACTTTTACTTGCTGATACTAAAATTCTCCCATCTAATTTTACACGAATATTAATATTTTTTACTGATTTTCTAGTTAATGTATATTCTAATGCACACTGTCTTCCTTGTACACTTCTTATTTCTGTATTGATTTTTTTATGATTATTTTTTACACTCATTTTCCCACAACTATTTTTATATTCCTTTTCTTAAAATCTCTTTTGGTGGCTCTATTTCATTTGCTATTGTATGCTCTGTTAATTCAGATAATAGCCTTATTTTTTTATTTAGCATATTTCTCATACAATTTGGCACATGCTCCTCATGGGCTCTATGAATGGCTACACATTCTTTGCAATTTCCATGATATCTACACGCCTTTTGACAAGGACAATGGTCTTTATCTTTAAACTCTTTACGAAACTTAGCTGCAAATTCTTCTTGAATTCGTAACCCCTCTGCACGATTTCCTTTATGAAACTCTCTCATTGCTCTTTTTTCTATTTCATTGCCATCAATTATCATTTCCATTTGTATATTCTCCCTAATTTCTTTCATTAATTATACTTTTTTAATATTTTATCAAATATATGTATATATAAATATTTGTTCTCTTCTTCCATTAAAACAGCCTTAATTTTATTCGTACATTAACACCTATGAGTCTATCAAATATATTTATTATATAAAAAACTCTTTATAGTTTCAATATTTTATAGTTTCCCCCCACGACAAACGCATGAAAATTTTTATTCCCTCTTATCCTACTGTCAAGCTTTAAAAATTTATATTAAAACTTAAGAACTTCTTCTAAATATTGCAC
>CALWGN010000317.1 GCA_944380055.1 uncultured Lachnospiraceae bacterium | reverse complement strand
CAGTTGTTCCAGTAAATAAAATACTTCCTTTTTCTGTGGAAAAGTTTTTTACATATTGTTTGCAATAATGAACAATTTCACTCATGTAGGAAGCAATGCTTTTCTTTAGTACAGGGTGAATATCGTTAGAATAATAATCAAAAGTTAAAGTATCAAAATTTTCTCTTAGTAAAATATCTTTAATATTTGATTGGGTATAAAGCAAATCAACAGCTGCCTGATGAAAACAATGGCATTTTTCATTATTAATATAACCAGTATCCTTACAGTTATTACAAGTATAATGAAGCTCCATATAATCAGCAGGAAGAGAAAGAGAAGCTAAAATATCTTTCTTTTCTTTTTTTAATATTTTAAGCGACTCATTGTATTGTTCTATACAATTAGTATCACCAGTAATTTTACTTCTGGCTAACGATGCATAGGTTGAACTAATTTGTTCGTCTATTTTTTGCAGACGAGGAGAAAGAGAATAAGCATGAGCAATTGCCTGACTTCGATTATTTTCATTTTGAAGCTGTTTTTTATTATATTCTCTCATTAGCAAGTCATATTGTGAATTTTTTAATGGCATAAAAACCTCTTTTCTTATAAAAGTTATTCGTTAAAACCATAATAGTTAGCAATTAGTTGGTCGTAGTCAGTATCTCGTTGTTCAAAATTATGAAACTTGTTATTAGTAGTTTTTGTAGAAGAACCTGTATTAATACTTCTTGGACCATTTTGTTGCGTAGAATTTTTTGCTACTGCCTGTTGGTGTTTTGAGTCAAGGGCTTGCACATCAGCTAGTGAAGTTACTCCTTTTTCTTTCCACACAGTTAATATTTTATCTGCATATTGAAAACTAACTTTACCAGTTAAGGATAGTGTTTTTTCGCATGCTAGAACAATTAAATCAGTGGAAAATCCAAAGGTGTTAGACCATTTATTTATGTATTCGGATTCTAAGTTACCTGGCTGTCTGTCATTAATACCAAAGGCTTTCATAACAGCATAAGTAGATTTATTTCTGTTTTGACAGTATTCACGAATAGCAGGAAGAGTAAATAGTCCTTCTTTGTGCCAGTTAAGAGCTACCTTTTCCATATACCTCATGCTGTTATGACCATTTTCTACGCAATATTCTACTAAATATTCAATAATTTCAGAAGAACGATTAAATAGGGCATACCAATAAGCGATTTTATTACAATCTGTTGGCGAAAAAGTAGTCTTCATATAAGCTTGTGCAATAAATAATAATTCTGTAAATTTATTGTCATTGCTAAGCTCCTCTATTGAAGGTACAGTAACATCAGCAGTGTAGCTAGTAGGCTCACTATTTGAAAGAGGCTCTGATTTTGCAATAGCAGCTTGAGCAACAACTTGATCTATATTCGTTTCTTGTTCT
The DNA here is from genome assembly GCA_944380055.1 of uncultured Lachnospiraceae bacterium. GTDB lineage: Bacteria > Bacillota > Clostridia > Lachnospirales > Lachnospiraceae > Fimimorpha. Next base: position 24,315 of record CALWGN010000317.1, on the reverse strand, counting down.
TGCTTTTTATTTTGTTTGTTAAAGGCATCAAGTAATGAAATATCAGTTAGATGATGCTCAGAGTTAAATCCTAATCGAAGGAGTCCTAGCTTTTCCCAATATGTTAGTGCGCGTAAAATATCCTTTTCTGTATGATCAAACAAATCAGCCATTTGAGAAACAGATACAGAAATATTAGGATTTGTCATAGCTCGCAGTAAATACAAGTATATTTTAACAAATTCTCCATTGGCCTCTATCATATAGGTATCTATAAAAATACCAGGGATGGTAATTACATCTAAAGTCATTTTATTATGTAAATTTAATGTTGCCATAAAAACTCCTTTCATAAAATAAATAATTGGTTGTTATTAGTATATCACGAAATAAATCAGTTGAGAATAGGGGGAGGGCTGTTAAGTGTTGGGGAAAGAAATCCACAAATAAAATGTGGATAATGTGGATAATGTGGAAAAAAGTTAGAACAAATTTTCGGTAATATATAAAAAATTATGGAAAACAAGGATTTTTAAATAAAATGACACTTTTTGTATAACTATGTCAGATTGTGGATTTAAGTGTAAAAAATCCACACATTTATCGCTAGGGAAATGTTGATAAATGTGTGGATAATGTGGATAACTATTCTCCTAATAAAGATTCTCCAATTTTTACAATATCTCCAGCTCCCATGGTTATCAACAAATCACCGTTGATACAATTTTCTAAAAGAAAATTTTCAATCTCATCAAAAGTTGGGAAATAATAAGCTTTTGTACCTAGATTTTGGATTTTCTCTTGTAGTAATTGAGAGGACATACCAAGTGTATCAGTTTCACGTGCTGGATATATATCTGCAAGAACAACCATATCAGCTAATGCTAAAGAAGTAGCAAATTCATTTAAGAATGCTTTTGTTCTTGTATAAGTATGAGGTTGGAATACACATATAATATTTTTATGAGGGTAGTTCTTTGCTGCTGTTAACGTAGCTTTAATTTCAGATGGATGGTGAGCATAATCATCAATGATAGTAACTCCACCAATCTCACCCTTTTTTTGAAAGCGACGATTTGTTCCATTAAAGTCTGATAAACCTTTCTGTATAAAAAAAAAATCAATATTTAATTCTAATGCAAGTGCAGCAGCGGCTAAACTGTTAGATACGTTATGAGCACCTGGAACTTGTAATTTAATAGTTCCAATTATAGTGCCATTTTTAGAAAGAGTATAAGATGGATACCCCATATCATCATAGGTTATATTAGAAGCAACGTAAGTTTCATCGCCTTTAAAACCAAAGGTGACAATGTTACAATCTAGCCCATCTGTTACTTTGTGGGAATTAGTAATATCACTATTTATAATTAAAGTTCCGTATTCTGGTAGTTTTTTTCCAAACATATGGAAAGAGTCATAAATTTCATCTAAATCTTTAAAAAAATCTAAATGGTCAGCATCAATGTTTAATATTACTTCAATGGTTGGAAAGAAAGATAAAAAGCTGTTGGTATATTCGCAAGCCTCTGTAACAAAAACATCAGAGGCACCTACTCGAATATTTCCTCCAATGGAAGGTAAAATTCCTCCCACAGAAATGGTTGGGTCTAAGTCAGTTTGCAATAAAATTTCAGCAACCATAGATGTGGTAGTAGTTTTTCCATGAGTGCCTGCAATGTTAATGGCATTTTTATAGTTATGCATAAATTGTCCTAGTAATTCTGCTCTTGTTAGTATTGGAATATTTCGCTTTATTGCTTCGTCAAGTTCTGGATTATCTTTTTTTACAGCAGCAGTATATACAACCACTGAAATATTATCAGTAATATTTTGTCTTCGTTGCCCATAATAAATAGTAGCACCGAGGTGTTTTAGTTCTGTAGTAAGAGGAGATTCATGGGAATCAGAGCCAGAAACTTGGAAACCTTCTTTTAAAAGAATTTGAGCCAGACCACTCATGCTAATCCCACCAATTCCTATAAAGTGGATGGATGTTGGTTTTTTAAAATCTAATTGATACATAGTGCACCTCTTTCAATATTGTTAAACTAAAGAGCGTCGTTTATTAAGACACTGTCATTATTTATATATTTATAGAATATTTGTTTAATAGGAGTATAGCATAAAATTAGAAAATGGTGTAGGTTAAGTAGTAACTTTATTTAGAAGAAGATGAAAGGAAAGTATATACAAAACAATACTAAAAAAAGAATTCTTTCCTATTATATATAAAAATGAGAAAAAAATACTAAAAAGACAAATATAAGATGGGAAATAAAAGAAAAAAATACAAATTTACAAATAGTGTTAAGTGAAAAAAAGAATTGTATTATATAGTGGTAAAAATAAAAAATATTATAAAAAAATATATGGGATTTTTAAAAAGTATGATATAATAGCATTACAACATTATCGCATAATAAAATGTAGTATTGAAGTAAAAAAAAGATAAAAATAATATTACAGCAAGAGGTGATTACGTGATTAAAAAAGAGATGATAGCTATGTTATTAGCTGGAGGGCAAGGAAGTCGTTTAGGTGTTATAACAGCTAAGATGGCAAAACCAGCAGTTGCTTTTGGGGGAAAGTATCGTATCATCGATTTTCCACTTAGTAATTGTATTAACTCAGGTATTGATACTGTAGGTGTATTAACTCAATATCAACCATTACGATTAAATACACATATTGGAATTGGTATTCCTTGGGATTTAGATCGTAACTGTGGTGGGGTAACTATTTTATCACCATATGAAAAAATTGAAAATAGTGATTGGTATACAGGTACAGCCAATGCTATCTACCAAAATATTGAGTATATTGATAGCTATAATCCAGATTATGTGCTCATTTTAGGAGGAGACCATATTTACAAAATGGATTATGAGCTTATGCTAAATTATCATAAGGCAAATAAAGCGGATATTACAATGGCTGCTATGCCAGTACCGATAGAGGAGGCTAGCAGGTTTGGTGTTCTTATAACAGACGAGACAGGTAGAGTTGTAGATTTTGAAGAAAAGCCAGAAAATCCAAGAAGTAATCTTGCATCTATGGGAATTTACATATTTACATGGTCAGTGTTAAGAGAAGCATTAATTAAAGATGCCCATATTCCCAATTGTGATTTTGGAATGCATATCATTCCTCACTGTCATCAAAAAGGAGACCGAGTATTTTGTTATGAATACAATGGATACTGGAAAGATGTGGGAACATTAGGCTCTTATTGGGAAGCAAATATGGAATTAATTGATTTAGTTCCTGTGTTTAATCTATACGAAGAATATTGGAAAATCTATACAAAAAGTGGAAGTCTTCCTCCACAATATTTAGGAGAAAATGCTTATACAGAGCGTTGTATCATTGGAAAAGGTAGTGAGATATACGGAATAGTAACAAATTCAGTTATTGGATCTGGCGTTATCATAGAGGAAGGAGCAGTAGTTAATAACTCAATTATTATGCAGGATGTTGTTATTGGAAAAGGAAGTAAAATAGAAAAGGCAATTATTGCTGAAAATACAAAAATAGGAACTAATGTAGTATTAGGTGCATTTGAATATGCAGAAAGCAAATATAACAAAAAGGTATACGCATTTGACTTAGTAACAATTGGAGAAAATTCAGTTATTCCAGATGGAGTAACAATTGGAAAAAATACAGCCATTTCTGGTGTAACTACTTTAGATGATTATGTAGATGGTATTCTAGAAAGTGGTGGATATATTATTAAATAAGGCAGGGGATATATTATGAGGGCAATTGGTATTATTTTAGCAGGTGGAAATAGTAAAAGAATGAAAGAGTTGTCACGCAAAAGAGCAATTTCAGCAATGCCTATTGCAGGAAGTTATAGAAGTATTGATTTTGCTTTAAGTAATATGTCAAATTCACATATTCAAAAAGTGGCTGTTTTAACTCAATATAATACAAGATCATTAAATGAACATCTTAGCTCTTCCAAATGGTGGGATTTTGGAAGAAAACAAGGTGGATTATACGTATTTACACCAACAATTACAGCAGAAAATACTGCTTGGTATAGGGGCACTGCGGATTCCTTATATCAAAATTTACATTTCTTAAAGGAAAGCCATGAACCATATGTGGTAATTGCTTCTGGCGATGGAGTCTATAAGTTAGATTATAATGAAGTGTTAAAATATCATATAGAAAAAAGAGCTGATATTACAATAGTTTGCAAGGAAATGAAAAAAGAAGATGAACTAAATCGTTTTGGACTTGTTCGTACCAATGACGATGGGAGAATTATTGAACTAGAAGAAAAGCCTATGGTTGCTAATTCTAATTTGGTTTCTTGCGGAATTTATGTAATAAGAAGACGATTGTTAATTGAATTACTAGAGCGTTGTGCTCAGGAAGATAGATATGATTTTGTCAATGATATTTTAATACGTTATAAAAATTTAAAGAGAATCTATGCTTATAGATTAGAAAGTTACTGGAATAATATAGGAACAGTAAAATCCTATTATAAAACAAATATGGATTTCTTAAAAAAAGAGGTTAGAGATTATTTCTTTAAAGAGGGGGAAATTCATTCAAAAGTAGGAGATTTACCACCAGCAAAATATAATTATGGAGCACATGTAAGAAATAGCTTAATAGCTAGTGGGTGTATTATAAATGGAACGGTTGAAAATAGTATTATATTTTCAAAATCATACATAGGAAATAACTGTGTTATTAGAAACTCAATTATTCTAAATGATTCTTATATAGGAGATAATACAGTAATAGAAAATTGTATTGTGGAAAGTCATGATACGATTAAGACAAATATGAGATATGAGGGAACACTAGATGATGTTAAAATAATTGTAGAAGAAAATAATCGATATGACATTATGTAGACATCTAGGTATACTATACTTAAGGAGGGATTTAAAATGCAAATTACAGATGTTAGGGTGAGAAAAGTAGCGAAAGAAGGGAAAATGAAGGCAGTAGTATCTATTACTATTGACAATGCCTTTGTTGTTCATGACATTAAAATTATTGAAGGAGAAAAAGGTATTTTTATCGCTATGCCAAGTAGAAAGGCAACAGATGGAGAATATCGTGATATTGCTCATCCAATTAATTCTGAAACAAGAGATATGATTCAAAAGGTAATATTAGAGAAATATGAAGCAACATTATTAGATACCGATGATACAGCACAAGAGATATAGCTGTATTACAAAATAGTAGATATCAGTAATGATTTGGATTTTTAAATAGTATATATCAGACAAGACTGTTCGCCAATGACTAAGTTGTAGTGGACAGTCTTTTTTTAGGAAATTCTTTGAATATCCTTAAAAGATAATAAGTTTGGCTTGTATAAAAACAATGCAAATGTTATACTAATTGGGATTAAAGAGTGGATAAAAAATATAGCAATAAGTAGAATAAAAGAACAATTAAAGGAGTACGTATGAGCATTTTAAACGTAGAACATTTATCTCATGGATTTGGAGATCGTGCGATTTTCAACGATGTGTCTTTCCGTTTACTAAAAGGAGAGCATATTGGGTTAATTGGTGCAAATGGAGAAGGTAAATCTACTTTTATGAATATTATTACTGGTAAGTTAATGCCAGATGAAGGGAAGGTAGAATGGTCAAAAAATGTACGAGTTGGATATTTAGACCAACATACCGTACTAGAAAAGGGAATGACCATTCGTCATGTGTTAAAATCCGCATTTTCTTATTTATTTGAATTAGAAGAAAAAATGAATCAAATTTGTGATTCTATGGGAGAAGCTTCTGATGATGAGTTAGAAAAAATGATGGAAGAGCTTGGAACCATTCAAGATACTCTTACAATGCATGATTTTTATATTATTGATGCAAAAGTAGAGGAAGTAGGTCGTGCATTAGGGCTAGATGATATTGGGTTAGACAAAGATGTTACTGATTTAAGTGGTGGACAAAGAACAAAAGTATTATTAGGAAAGTTATTATTAGAAAAACCAGATATTCTGTTACTTGATGAGCCTACAAACTACTTAGATACCGTTCATATTGAATGGCTAAAGAGATATTTACAAGAATATGAAAATGCATTTATTCTTATCTCTCATGACATTCCATTTTTAAATAGTGTTATTAATTTAATTTATCATATGGAAAATCAAGAACTAAATCGTTATGTTGGTGATTATGATAAGTTCCAAGAAGTATATGCAATGAAAAAAGCTCAATTAGAAGCAGCTTACAATCGCCAACAACAAGAAATTGAAGATTTAAAAGATTTTGTTGCAAGAAATAAGGCAAGAGTTTCTACAAGAAACATGGCAATGTCAAGACAAAAGAAATTAGATAAGATGGATATTATTGAGCTAGCTAAGGAAAAGCCAAAGCCAGAATTTAACTTTAAAGAAGCAAGAGCGGCAGGAAGATATATCTTTCAAACAGAGGATTTAGTAATTGGTTATGATGAGCCACTTTCTAAGCCATTAAACTTAGAAATGGAACGAGGACAAAAAATCGTTTTAGTAGGTGCTAATGGAATTGGTAAGTCTACATTACTAAAAAGTATTTTAGGTATTATTCCTCCAATTTCTGGTTCAGTAGAATTAGGGGATTACTTATATCAAGGATACTTTGAGCAGGAAATGGAAGGTGGAAACACAACTACTTGTATTGAAGAAATATGGAAAGAGTTTCCTTCTTATAGTCAATACGAGGTTCGTTCTGCACTGGCAAAATGCGGGTTAACAACAAAGCACATTGAAAGTCAAGTAAGAGTATTAAGTGGTGGTGAGCAAGCGAAGGTACGTTTGTGTAAGTTAATTAATCGTGAAACAAATATTCTTATCTTAGACGAGCCTACCAACCATTTAGATGTTGATGCAAAAGACGAGTTAAAGAGAGCATTACAGGCATACAAAGGAAGTATTCTTATGGTATGCCATGAACCAGAGTTTTATGAAGGTTTGGCAACTCATGTTTGGGATTGCTCCAAATGGACTACAAAAATTTAAAATACAGTATAATAATTAGACAGATAGGGAAGTGTTTTGCCATATAGGTAAATACTTCCCTAATAGAATTGGAAGAAAAATTTTATAAATAAAAAGGAGAAAAGAGTATGTACATTATTGTTGGACTTGGAAATCCTACTTCAAAGTATGATGGAACACGCCATAATATTGGTTTTAAAGTCATAGATGAGATAGGAGAAAAATATAATATATCAATAGATACAAAAAAGCACAAAGCACTTATTGGAAAAGGAGTTATTGAAGGAGAGAAAGTTGTCCTTGTAAAGCCCCAAACATATATGAATTTAAGCGGAGAAAGTTTAAGGGAAGTAGTGGATTTTTATAAAATTGATGAAGAGGAGCAGTTAATTGTCATATATGATGATATCAGCCTAGATGTAGGACAACTACGTTTACGAAAAAAAGGAAGTGCAGGTGGTCATAATGGTATTAAAAGTATTGTACAACACTTAGGGACACAAGTATTTCCACGAATTAAAGTGGGTGTAGGTGATAAACCAGCTCACATGGATTTAGCAGATCATGTTCTAGGACATTTTTCTAAAGACGAGCAACCACAAGTAGAAGAAGGATGTAAAAATAGTGTAGAAGCAGTCGTTGATATTTTAAAAGAGGGAATGGACTATGCTATGAATCAATGGAATGGAAAGAAAAAATAAATAAAGGAAAGGTGTACACAAATAGTGTAGAAATGAGGTAGTATGGAACAATTATTTGAAGCTCCATTGTTAGAACTAAAGGAATACCAAGACGTTTTACAAGGAATTAAAGAAAAGCTAGGTCCTTTTCAAGTAACTGGTTGTATTGACTCACAAAAAGTACATCTTATGAGTCAAGTAGCAAAAGAATTTCCTTATCGATTAATTGTTACCCATAATGAGCTTCGGTGTAAGGAAATTTATGAAGACTATAAGTTATTTGATAAGGATGTTTGGGTTTATCCAGCAAAGGATTTTATCTTTTATAGTGCAGATATTAAGGGCAATGCATTAGTACAACAACGTTTAAAAGTTTTGCATCATATGATACAAAACAAAAGAGGGACAATTATTACGACCATTGATGGATTAATGAATCCTCTTTCTGATTTTGAATGGTTAAAAGAACATATTATAACATTAAAAGAAGTAGATGTTGTTAATATGGATGAATTAAAAAAGCAATTAATTTTACTTGGCTATGAAAGAATGGCAAAAGTAGAAGCACCAGGACAGTTTTGTATTCATGGTGGAATTGTTGATATTTTTAGTTTAACAGAAGAAAACCCATATCGTATTGAGTTGTGGGGAGATGAAATAGATTCTATTCGTACCTTTGATACAGAAAGTCAAAGGTCTATTGAACGTTTAGAAGAAGCAGTTATTTTTCCAGCAACAGAAATGATACTAGAACAGCCTATGATTGAAAAAGCAGTACAAAACATAGAGAATGAGTATGAAGCTTATCATAAGGTGTTAGTAGAAAATAAAAAGAAGGAAGAAGCTCTAAGAATAAAAGGAATAATAGGTGAAGTTTTAGAGGAATTGAAAGAGGGTACCTTTTATCAAGGGTTAGAAGGTTTTTTACCATTTTTTTATGAAAAAACAGTCACCTTTTTAGACTATTTTAATCATGACGAAACAATGGTGTTTTTAGATGAGCCTACTAGATTAGAAGAGAGAGGCCAATCTGTATTTTTGGAATTTGAAGAAAGTATGAAAAATCGTTTGGAAAAAGGATATTTATTACCTAGCCAAACAAGTGTATTATACGAGCTAAAGATGTTATTTGCTAAATTACAGCGAACCAATGTAATTGCTATTACTAGTTTAGAGCATAAAATCAAAAGTATAAAAATCAATCATATATTTAGCTTTAATGTTCAAAATGTAAATTCTTACAAAAATAATTTTGAGTTATTAATTAAAGATTTAACCCAGTGGAAAAAAGGCGGATACCGTGTTCTTTTGCTTTCTAGCTCTAGAACAAGGGCAGAGCGTTTGGCAAAAGATTTAAGAGAGTATGATTTAAGAGCTTTTTATAGTGCAGATGGTGATACAAAAGTGACAGAAGGGGAAGTTCGAGTAATTTATGGAACACTTCATAGAGGGTTTGTATATCCCCTTATTAAATATGTTATCATTTCAGAAGGTGATCTGTTTGGAATTGAGAAAAAGAAGCGAAAGAAAAAATCTACGTATCAGGGAACGAAAATTAATAGCTTTGCAGAGCTATCTATTGGAGATTATGTTGTTCATGAAAATCATGGGCTTGGAATTTATAGGGGAATTGAAAAAGTAGAAATTGATAAAACAATAAAAGATTATATTAAAATTGAATATGGAGATGGAGGCAATTTATACATTTCAGCTACTCAATTCCATTTAATACAAAAATATGCAGATTCTACAGCAAAAAAGCCAAAGTTAAATAAACTTGGGGGACAAGAATGGACAAAAACAAAGACAAGAGTAAAGTCAGCAGTAAATGAAATTGCAAAAGAGTTAGTAGAGTTGTATGCCATTCGTCAAAAGGCAGAAGGGTATCAATACGGAGAAGACACCGTTTGGCAAAAGGAATTTGAGGAGATGTTTCCTTATGAAGAAACTCAAGATCAGTTAGATGCCATTGAAGCTGCTAAAAAAGATATGGAAAGTAAAAAAATCATGGATCGTCTCGTTTGTGGAGATGTTGGATATGGTAAAACAGAAATTGCTATTCGTACTGCATTTAAAGCAGTTCAGGAAGGAAAGCAGGTAGTTTACTTAGTTCCAACAACTATTTTAGCACAACAACATTACAATACCTTTGTACAGCGAATGAAGGATTTTCCAGTACGAATTGAGTTAATGTCTAGATTCCGTACGCCGAGCCAGATAAAAAAGACTGTTGAGGATTTAAAAAAAGGGTTAGTAGATATTGTAGTAGGAACTCACAGAGTCTTATCAAAAGATGTAGAGTTTAAAGACTTAGGGCTACTTATTATTGATGAAGAGCAACGCTTTGGCGTTACTCATAAAGAAAAGATTAAGCAGATGAAGAAAAATCTTGATGTATTAACATTATCAGCAACTCCGATTCCTCGTACTCTTCATATGAGTTTAATTGGTGTTCGTGACATGAGTGTATTAGAAGAAGCACCTCATGAAAGACAGCCAATTCAAACCTATGTTATGGAACACAATTTTGAAATGGTAAGAGAGGCAATTAACCGAGAATTAGCTAGAAATGGACAAGTGTATTATGTATACAATCAAGTAAAAGATATTGATGAAATGGCAAATCAAATTGCTAAGTTAGTGCCTCATGCAAATGTAGCTTTTGCTCATGGGCAAATGAGTGAAAGAGAACTAGAAACAATTATGCTAGATTTTATTAATGGGGACATTGATGTGCTAGTATCTACCACAATTATTGAAACAGGGCTTGATATTTCTAATGTAAATACAATTATTATTCACGATGCTGACCGATTTGGTCTTTCTCAGCTTTATCAGTTAAGAGGGCGAGTAGGTCGATCTAACAAAACTTCTTATGCATTTATTATGTATAAGAGGGGAAAAATTTTAAGAGAAGAAGCAGAAAAGCGTTTGCAGGCAATTCGTGAATTTACAGAACTAGGTTCAGGAATTAAAATTGCCCTTAGAGATTTAGAAATCAGAGGGGCAGGAAATTTACTTGGAGAACGTCAACATGGACATATGGAAGCCGTTGGTTATGATTTGTATTGTAAAATGTTAAATGAAGCAGTTCGATTACTAAAGGGGGAAGAAACAGAAGAGGAATTGTTTGATACTACGATAGACCTTAATATTGATGCTTACATTCCATCTACGTATATTAAAAATGAATACTTAAAGCTTGATATGTATAAAAGAATTGCAGCCATTGAGACCGATGAAGAATGTATGGATATGCAAGATGAATTGATTGACCGTTTTGGAGATATTCCAAAGCCAGTAGAAAATCTTCTTACTCTTTCCAGTTTACGCAGTTTTGCCCATAGCGTAAAGGTGACAGAAATAACTGGAAATAAACAGGAAATAAAAATATTTATGTATCAAAAAGCCAATGTAGATACAGATAAATTAGTTCAGTTAATTAGCAGATATAGAAATGAGCTTAAATTTATTCCAGGTGCAACTCCTTTATTTGTATATACTGACAAGAAAACAAAGAATAAGGATATGGAAAACATACTAAATTCTGTGAAAATGTTATTAAAAGAGATAAAAATGTTGCTTGTTTCTTAGAAAAGTAATATAATAGTCCATACGGAGTATTGAATATTAGGAGGATAATATGAAATTTAAGTTAAAGAATATTCTTGTTTCAGTTATTATCATGTGCCTTGTTGTTGGAATAATGGCAGGCTGTACAAGAAGTGATTCAGCAGATCCGGCTACAACAGTAGTAGCAACTTACGGTGATGAAAAGGTATACTTAGATGAAGCCAAGTTTTTTGCTAAATTCAGTCAATATTCATATGAAGCAAGCTTTGGTGTTAGTCAAGAATTTTGGTCATATAAATTTTCAGGAGATATTACTTGGGAGGAAAATATTAAGCGAGATGTAATGAAAAAAATCCTGCAGACAAAAATCTTGTGTGACCAGGCAAAAAAGGATAATATTTCCTTAACAGACGACGAAAAAGAACTAGTTACTAAACAAGTAACATCATTTTTAGAAAATGAACAAATGGTGTCAGTAACTGGTGCAACAGAACAGCTGCTTGAAAAAATTTATACAGAAAATGCTATTGCAAATAAAGTATATGCAAGCTTAATCGCTGACGTTGATACAAATGTAAATGAAGAGGATTTTAAGAGAATGAAAATTGATTATCTTCATGTAACAGAAGATGACGATAGCGAGACAGATGAAGGTGCTGAAGTAGAAAAGATGAAGACTGCTTTAGAAGAAGGAAAATCTGTTACTGATATTTCAAGTGAATATGAAGAAGCAAGTTATACAGTAGAAAAATCTACAGGTGTGACATTTGGAGAAACCGATGAGGGTGCATATGTAGAAGAGGCATGGCAAATGTCTACAGATGAAGTAAAAGTAATTCAGGTAGAAGGAGACGGCTGGTATATTGTAAAATGCGTAAGCGATAACGATGAAGAAGCAAGAGATGCAGCTATTCAGGAAGAAATTCAATCTCGTCAGGATAAAATGTTTAACGAGAAGTATGAAGAAATCAAAAATAATGGAAAAGAATTTACAGTAGATGAAAAGGTTTGGGCTACGGTAACATTTGAAGAAGCTGCATATGTGGAAACTACTACAGAAGCAACAAGTGAAGCAGAATCTGCAGAATCATCTGAAAGTTCAGAAGAAACTACTACAAGTGAACAACTTTCTAGTGAACAACAAACAGAAACTCAAACAGAATAATGAACATAAAAAAGCGCGTACTACCTAAATGGGTGGTAGGCGCTTTTTAAATTATAAAAAATTTTGAATAAATTCCATAGATTAACCAATACTAACAAAACAGGAAGTTGATGGTAATAGTATTACCTAAAAGTGAAAAATGAAAATCTATCGGAGGAAAAAAGTAAAGATGAAAGCGACAGGAATTGTAAGAAGAATTGATGACCTAGGAAGAGTAGTAATACCAAAAGAAATTAGAAGAACATTACGTTTACGAGAAGGAACTCCTCTAGAAATTTTTACAGATAGAGAAGGAGAAATCATTTTTAAAAAGTACTCTCCGATGGCAGAATTAGGAGCATTTTCTAAGCAATATGCAGAGGCACTAGGATATACATTAGGGCATATTGTATGTATTGTAGATAGAGATCAGATTATATCTGCCACAGGAAGTCAAAAAAAAGAATTAGTAGGGAAACAAATTAGTAAAGCATTAGAGCAAAAAATAAATAATAGAGAATCGGTATATTATCCAAATGTAGATAAGGAGACAATTCCTTTATATGTGGGAGAAGAAGGTCGATATACTGCTATGATTATACAACCAATAATATCAGAAGGAGATGCTATTGGAGCTGTTATTTTATGTTCCAAAGAAGAAAAAGTAAAATTTTCTACAGCGGAAGAAAAAGCAGTCAGTTGTGCAGTTGCATTTTTGGGAAGACAAATGGAAGGATAGAAAGAATCATTAATAAACAAATAAAAAAATATTAATGTAAATACTTTTAAAACGTAGAAAAACCTTGACAAAACAAGATGTAACGTTTATAACTAATTTGATACTTATCCAGATAAAGAGATGAGTTTTAGTATAATAGTTTCCCATATAAACAATTTATCCTTTTTGTAGGAAAATAAAACCTATAAAAGCATAAATTTATATAAGTGGAAATTTTAGAAGAATTTTTAGGAGGAATTATCATGAATAAGAAAGAATTAGTTGTTGCTATTGCTGAAAAGAGCGAAGTTTCTAAGAAAGATGCAGAAAAGGTATTACAGGCATTTACAGAAGTTGTTTCTGAACAATTACAAAAGGGAGAAAAAATCCAATTAGTAGGTTTTGGTACATTTGAAGTATCTGAAAGAGCGGCTAGAACAGGAAGAAATCCTAAGAGTGGAGAAGAAATGGTAATTCCAGCTTCTAAGGCACCTAAGTTTAAGGCTGGTAAGGCTTTAAAAGACGTAGTAAACGCATAATTTAAATATATGAGATTAGATAAATATTTAAAGGTTTCTCGATTAATTAAACGAAGAACTGTTGCTAATGAAGCTTGTGATGCAGGTAGAGTGATGGTAAATGGTAAAGTAGCAAAAGCTTCTGTTGATGTAAAAGCAGGAGATATTATAGAAATTGCCTTTGGAACAAAATCTGTAAAAGTAGAAGTACTAGATGTACAAGATACCAGCAAAAAGGACGAAGCCAAAGAACTTTACAAATATCTTTAATGTTTAATTATTATATAGAGATTTAAAAATAGGTCTAAATGAAAAAGCCTTCTAATATACTAGTATAGAGTATATTAGGAGGTTTTTTTATGGAGGAAAGACAGCAAGGGAAAAAAGCTCATAAAATCGTTCTAGATATGAGGAATACTTGTGAAATTACTGGTGTTTTAGATGTAATTTCCTTTGATGAAGAGGAAGTGATATTAGAAACAGTGGAAGGTATTGTAACAATAAAAGGAAAAGAGCTTCATGTAAATAGATTAACGTTAGAAAAAGGAGAATTAGACATTGATGGAGTATTTCATAGTTTTATGTACAAAGATGGTGACTCCTATCATAAGCCAAATGAATCGTTGCTAAAAAGGTTATTGCGTTAATATGGGAGAAGTAATATTATGGGAATTACGGTTTGTTTGGATATCTATCTGTCTAGGACTTTTATTGCGTGGAGCATATGATTTTATTTTAATTATAAGACAGCTAATAAAACATTCGGATATTATAGTTGGAATAGAAGATTTTATATTTTGGATTATATGTTGCTTACAAGTATTTGAATTGATGTATAAACAAAACAATGGAACTATTAGAGGGTTTGCTTGTATAGGTGTATTCCTAGGTATGGGGATTTATCATTTCGGACCTAGTAGTTATATTGTATCATGGATTACTATATTAATAAAAAAGATAGTAATTTTTATAGGAAAACCAGTAAAAATTATAAAAAAGCCCTTGAAAATACTAAGAAAAAAAGTTAGAATAAAAATTAAGCAAAAAAAGAAAAAGAGGAGTGAAGGCGACGGTGACAAGACGTAGAAAAAATAATAAAAAATATACCTTAATACTAAGCATAGCTATTGTCTTGGCAGCAGTAGCTTTCGTAAGAGGAGTTCAACTGCAGGCAAAAGCAGCAGAATATGAAAAGCAAGTAAATGCAATGAGCGAAAAATTAGAAAAAGAAAAGCAAAGAACTACTGATTTAGAAGAGTATAAAACATATGTGCAAACAAAAGAATTTGTTGAGCAGTATGCAAAAGAAAAATTAGGTCTTATTTATGAAGACGAGATTATATTTGAGGGTCAATAAATAAACAAAGGCAAGTACCAAAGGTGCTTGTCTTTTTAACTTCTTAAAGGATATAAGGTCCATAGAATCGTGATAATGTGTGTTCTATGATAGAAAATGTCAAAAACTTTTTAAAATCTATAGACTAGCTTTGACAGACATTTTATAAGAGAAAGGCTATACTAGTTGAAAATAAAATGTTTGTAGGAGGATATGTAATGAAGAAGAGGGAAAGAAAAAAGTTAGGATATGGGATTGTAGGAGGTATTATTGTAGCGTTTTTGTTATCTGAAATAGTAAAAAGTTCAGATGCGGGTTATTCAGTAGTAGAAATTTTATTTTTATTTGGGATTTTACTAAGTGGATATAAGTATGGACCAGGGGCTGGTGCTATTTTTGGAACAGGTGGAGGAATATTGCTTACTATATGGAAACAAAATATAGGAGAGCTTGGAATGTTAGCAGTTATAGGAGTTATGGCAGGTAGCTTTAGACAATTAGGAAAGGTGGCAACTGTTATTGCATATATGGCAGCAGGGATTGGTGTAGGCATTATATATTCACCAGAAATATTGCAGCAATCCATTATGGAGCTATTGGTTTCTAGTATTGTGTTTTTATTGCTGCCATCTAGATTACTAACAATGGAGATTGCAAAAAATACAACAGCAATAACAAAGCAAGAGCCAGAGGTAGTAGATGGTGTCATAGGAAAACGATTTTTAAGAATGGGAGATTCTTTTTTAGCATTAGGGAATGCCTTTTTAGAATATAAGCCGGCAGTTATAGGAATAGGGGAGCTAGATGATGTAAAAGAAATGGAAGAATGGAAAAATAGATATATGGAAAGTAGGCAGGTAATGGCAAAACAATATGTTGAGTTATCGCAGTTAATGCATACGTTTCAGCAAGAAATGAAAAAAACAGTGGATGTAACAAAGCAAGTAGAGTCTTTAATAAAAAAGCGATTAAAAGAAAAATGTATCCGAGTAGAAAGTTTGTTTATGATAGAAGGAGAAAATAAAAGAAGAGAAGCTGTGCTTACCATTCGCACAGAAAATGGAAGTTGTATTACAGCAAAAGAGGTGGCAAGTATGGTAGGTGATGTATTAAAATGTTCCTTTCGCCCTGCTATTGATAGTCGTCCAGTGGTAACAACAAATAGTTCAGTCATTCGATTAGAGGAAGAGCCACCATTTGTTATGCTATACGGAGTAGCAAGAGCTGTAAAACAAAAGGAGGAAATTTCAGGAGATAATTTTTCCTATACTCAGCTACCAAAAGGAAAAGTAATGCTTGGATTGTGTGATGGAATGGGTTCTGGAGAGCAAGCTTATAAAGAAAGTAAAAGTGCAATAGAGTTAACAGAACAGTTATTAGATGCAGGGTTTCATCCGCAAACAGTAGTAAAAGTTGTACATAACGCACTCCTATTGCAAAAAGAGGATTTACACCCATTAGCATTAGATTTAGCAGTAATAGATTTGTATACTGGAATTTGTGAAATTATAAAATCAGGTGCTACCGTTACATTAATAAAGCAAGAAGAACAAGTAACAATCTTAGAGGCGGAAGCACTGCCTATGGGTTTTCTTCCAGAAATTGAACCGACACAAATGTTATATAAGCTAAAAGATGGAGATATTATTATTATGGTAACAGACGGAGTAATAGAGGCATTTGATGGGGAAGAAAAGGAGGAAAGCTTTAAAAGATTTTGTTCAAGATTAAAAGGTAATAATCCAAAGGATTTAGCAAATAAAATATTATTAACAGCTATGGCAGGACAAGATGGGGATATTAAAGATGATATGACTATTTTGGTGGCAGGAATTTGGAAAAAATAGTATAATAAGATGAAAATACTACAAAGAAAAGAATATTTATTAATAAAAACTAAGTTACTAAGAGAGGAGCTTTTTATGAGTTCGGATAGTAGTGGGAATCAATTTATATATAAGGCAACTTCCTATGCAGAGGAAAAGCATCTAATAAAAAAGGATAGCCATATTGTTGTAGGGGTATCCGGTGGAGCTGACTCAGTTTGCTTATTTCTATTATTAATGAATTGGAAAAAACAGAATAAAATTAAAGAAGTTACAGCAGTACATATTAATCATATGTTTCGAGGGCAAGAAGCCATAGAAGATAAAGAATATGTAAAAGAGCTTTGTAACCAATATAATATAAAATGCTATTGCTTTGATATAAATGTTTCGGCCATTGCAAAGGAGAAAAAAATATCAGAAGAAGAGGCAGGGCGTGAAGTTCGATATCATAAGTTTTTAGAAGTCTTAAATCAAGTAAATGGAACAGAAATTGCAGTAGCTCATCATAAAAACGACAATGAAGAAACAATTTTTCTAAATTTATTAAGAGGAAGTAGTGTAAAAGGTTTAAGAGGAATTCAAGCAAAAAGAGGGAATATTATACGCCCTCTTCTTTGTATGGAGAGAGAAGAAATAGAAGCTTGGTTAAAAAAACAAGAAATTGATTGGAGAGAGGATAGAACAAATAGGGAAGATATTTATACGAGAAATAAATTACGTTTAACCATACTGCCAATGTTAAAAAAGGAAATAAATCCTAAGTTAGGAGAGAATCTTATTGAAAATGGACAGCTATTTGGAGAAATTCATACCTTTTTAACAAAAATGGCCAATGAATTTTTAAATACTTATAGTAAATTAGAAAATGGATGTGTGATAATATCTTTAGAGCCTTTAAAACAGTTAGATGTTGCAGTAGCTAGATATGTATTTTTATCTAGTATAGAACAAAGTGGCGTAGGTCTTAAGGATATTACAAAAAAACATATTGATACATTATTAAATCTTGTTCACTTACAAGTTGGGAAAATGGCACATTTACCATATAATACGGTGGCCAAAGTAGACTATAATTGTTTTATGATAGGACAAAGGGAAAAACTAGAAAAGGAAAGAAGAGCCTATCCCGTATATGAGATGAAATGTACCATTTTTCCATATGATTCGGGAAAAAAAATACAAGAAAGTACCTATACGAAATGGTTTGATTATGATACAATCAATGGTGCAGTTAAACTTAGAACGAGGCAAAATGGTGACATGATTCAAACATTAAAAAATCATGGAGAGAAAAAGCTAAAAGATTTCTTTATTAATGAAAAAATCCCAAGGGAAGAAAGAGATCATATTTTATTAGTGGCAAAAGGGCAATCTATTTTATGGGTTGTAGGGCATCGAATAAGTGAAGCTTACAAAGTAAGCGAGAATACAAAGACCATTTTACAAATAGAATTGATTGAAGGAGGAAATGAAAATGGCAGATAAAATTCGTGTTTTGTTATCAGAGGAAGAGGTTGATGCAAAGGTAAGAGAAATTGGAGAGCAAATTAGCAAGGATTACGCAGGGAAACAAGTACATTTAATTTGTATCTTAAAAGGTGGAGTGTTCTTTATGTGTGAACTTGCAAAAAGAATTAGTATACCAGTTTCCATGGACTTTATGTCTGTATCAAGTTATGGTGATGGAACAGAATCAAGTGGTGTCGTAAAGATTATTAAGGATTTAGATGATAGTATTGCTGGAAAAGATGTTATTATTGTAGAAGATATTATTGATTCAGGAAGAACACTAAACTACTTAGTTGAAATTTTGAAAAAGAGAAATCCAAATAGTATTAAACTTTGTACATTACTTGATAAGCCAGAAAGAAGAGTAAAGAAAGAAGTAACTGTTGACTATTCAGGTTTTGAAATTCCAGATGAGTTTGTAGTTGGATATGGACTAGATTATGCACAAAAGTATCGTAACTTACCATATATTGGTGTAGTAGAACAATAGGGAGGAGCCAATTGAAAAAGCAAGGAAAAGGAATAGGATTTTATTTAACACTTATTTTTATGGTTCTACTAGCAATTTCCTTATGGGATATGAAAGATATGTTAGGAGACAATTATACCTACAATCAATATAAGGAGGCAGTAGAAACAGGGCAAGTAACAAGTGTTACAATTACTCAAAATGTAACAGTGCCAAGTGGAAAGTTAAATTTAACATTAAATACAGGAAAAGTAGTAAGCGTTGCTGTTCCAGATGTTACTGTGGAAGGGCAATATTTAGAGGATAATAATATATCCATTCGTTATTATGATGTTCCAAAGGAAAATTATCTATTAAAAACAATTATCCCTATGATACTTGTTTTTGGTGGTTGTTTTGTTATTTTTATTGTTGTTACAAGTCGTGCATCTGCAGGTAATGGTGGTAGTGGTGGAAATTCTATGATGAATTTTGGGAAGAGCCGTGCCAGACTACAAAAAGATGATGTAACAAAAGTAACATTTAAAAATGTTGCAGGGTTAGATGAGGAAAAGGAAGAGTTACAAGAAGTTGTAGATTTTCTAAAAAACCCTATAAAATATACACAATTAGGTGCAAGAATTCCTAAGGGTATTTTGCTTGTAGGCCCTCCAGGTACAGGTAAAACTTTATTAGCTAAGGCAATTGCTGGAGAGGCAGGAGTTCCATTTTTTAGTATATCAGGTTCTGACTTTGTAGAAATGTTTGTAGGGGTAGGTGCTTCAAGAGTAAGAGATTTATTTGAACAAGCAAAAAGAAATGCTCCATGTATTGTATTTATTGATGAAATTGATGCAGTAGCAAGACAAAGAGGAACAGGAATGGGTGGAGGCCATGATGAAAGAGAGCAAACATTAAACCAAATGCTTGTAGAAATGGATGGCTTTGGTGTAAATGAAGGAATTATCGTTATGGCAGCTACAAATCGTGTAGATATTTTAGATCCAGCTATTTTACGTCCAGGAAGATTTGACCGTAAAGTAGGAGTAGGACGTCCAGATGTAAAAGGGCGAAAAGAAATTTTACAAGTACATGCAAGAAATAAGCCTTTATCTGAAAATGTTGATTTACAAAGAGTAGCGCAAACAACAGCAGGATTTACAGGTGCTGATTTAGAAAACTTATTAAATGAAGCTGCCATTTATGCAGCAAAAGAGAAAAAGCCATTTATTGAGCAAAGTGATATTGAACAGGCATTTATTAAGGTTGGTATTGGAGCAGAAAAACGCTCTAAGGTAATTACAGAAAAGGAAAGAAAAATAACTGCTTATCACGAGGCAGGTCATGCTATTTTATTCCATGTATTACCAGATGTTGGACCAGTCCATACAATTTCTATTATTCCAACAGGAATGGGTGCGGCAGGATATACAATGCCACTTCCAGAGAACGATGAGTTATTTAACACAAAGGGCAAAATGCTACAAGACATTATGGTTGCTCTTGGTGGAAGAATTGCGGAAGAACTTATTTTTGATGATATTACAACAGGTGCATCTCAAGATATTAAACAAGCGACAGCAGTTGCACGAGCTATGGTAACAAAATATGGAATGTCAGAGCGCTTAGGATTAATCCATTATGGCAACAATGATGAAGAAGTGTTTGTTGGAAGAGATATGAATCAAGGCCGCGGATATGGAGAGGGAATTGCACAAGCAATTGATGAAGAAGTAAAGAGAATTGTAGATGAGTGCTATGAGAAAGCAAAGGATATTATTATGGAGCATATAAATGTCCTCCATACATGTGCAAATGTCCTACTTGAAAAAGAAAAGATTCAAACAGCAGAATTTGAGGCAATGTTCCAGTAGAAAAATAATTAATTTTAAAAAGTGTTGTTAAAATACACAAAAACTTTTTTAAAAAAAATAAAAGATTGTGCACACTTATTGCATGATAATTGCTATAATAATACACGTAAACCCCCCCCAATACATTGTATAGTTTTTTGTTACACCCCATAAGAAATGAAATACCTTCTCCAGAAAAGGACAGCGATCGAAATGCTGTCCTTTTCTCTTTGTGTTAATTTATTATTTCGCTTGTAACCTTATGCAATATCGTATAAAATAATAGGTAAGGGTGTAAAGAAGCGAGGGTTATAAATATGATTGTAAGTATAATAATTAATCAAGAAGCATTATTCTGTGATGAAACAGAACAATTTCGCACACCAGTGGAACCAAAGATAGGAGAAACGGTTTCATTGTATTTTCGAACAGGAAAAAATGATGTTGATGAAATTTATATAAAAACAGGCAAAACAGAAATAAAAATGAATAAGATAAAAACAACTCAATATTTTGACTATTATAAAGGTTGTATTCGTGGAAAAGAAGATGCCTGCTACTATTATTTTGAACTGATAAAAGATAATAAAACTTACTATTATAATAAATACGGTTGTGTAACCAATGAAAAAGAAGGAGTTCCGTTTTGCTTTGTACCAGGTTTTCAAACACCTGATTGGGCAAAGGGAGCAGTTATGTATCAAATTTTTGTAGACCGCTTTTGTAATGGCAATACAAATAATGATACGTTATCCCACGAATATTCTTACCTTAATAAACATTCTGTAAAAGTGGAAGATTGGCATAAAGTACCTGACTTATTAGATGTAGGATGCTTTTATGGCGGTGATTTGCAAGGTGTAGAAAAAAAGCTTGATTATTTAAAGTGGTTAGGTGTGGATGCTATTTATTTTAATCCTATTTTTGTGTCTCCATCCAATCACAAGTATGATATTCAAGATTATGATTATATTGACCCTCATTTTACAGTAATAGAAAATGATGAGGGAGAGTTATTAGAAGATAATTGTTATGATAATATTAAGGCAACAAAGTATATTAGTAGAGTAACAAAAAAAGAGAATTTAGAAGCAAGTAATGAATATTTTGCAAAACTTGTGCAAACAATCCATGATAAAGGAATGAAAGTCATTTTAGATGGTGTATTTAATCATTGTGGCTCTTATAATAAATGGATGGACAAAGAGCGAATTTATGAAAAGGAAGATGGGTATAAAAAGGGTGCATATATAAGTGAAGACAGCCCTTATAGAGATTTCTTTCGTTTTAATTCTTCCAACTGGCCGTACAATTCTGATTATGAAGGCTGGTGGGGGTATAGCACTTTGCCTAAAATTAATTATGAGCAGTCAAAAGAAGTAGAGAGATATATTTTGGATATAGGAAAAAAATGGATTTCTAGTCCCTTTTCTATTGATGGTTGGCGACTTGATGTGGCAGCAGATTTAGGAAGAAGCAAAAGGTATAATCATCGTTTTTGGAGAAAGTTTCGACAAGCAATTAAGGAAGAAAATAAGGATGTTATTATTTTGGCAGAGCATTATGGAGATCCTAGCCCATGGTTGCAAGGGGATCAATGGGATACTGTCATGAATTATGACGCATTTATGGAACCAGTAACATGGTTTTTAACTGGTTTAGAAAAGCATAGCGATAACCGAAGAGATGATATTTATGGAAATGGACATTGGTTTTTTAATCAAATGACGTATCATATGAGCCGTATGCATTACCCATCTTTATTTGTTGCCATGAATGAGTTATCCAATCACGATCATTCTAGATTTCTTACTAGAACCAATGGACAAGTGGGTAGATTAGAAAGTCGAGGAGCATATAGTGCAGGTGAGGGAATAAGAAAAGATGTTATGCGTCTTGCAGTAATGATTCAAATGACATGGCCAGGAGCACCAACTATTTACTATGGTGATGAGGTTGGGCAAGTTGGTTGGACAGATCCGGATAGCAGAAGAACGTATCCTTGGGGAAAAGAAGATTTTGAATTGTTAGAATTTCATAGATATATGATTAAAATTCATAAACGCTACTCTTGTCTATTAAAGGGTTCCTATAAACCACTATTGGCAGCAGAGCACTTTATTTGTTATGGAAGATTTGATAGACATTCAAAGGCAGTTGTTGTCATTAATAATAGTTGGAGTGGACGTAGTGTAGATGTTCCTGTTTGGGAAATTGATATGGAAGATGGAGAAGCCATTCGAGTAATAGAAACAACAGTATCAAACTATAACGTAGGTCATTTGGCTTATGATGTCAAAGACGGAAAAATACATTTGGACTTGAAAGCACATAGTGGTATGGTGCTTGTACAGACAAATAAGGACTAGGAAAAATAGTGCAAAAAATAAATTGTATAAAAAAATAAAAATTTTTAAAAAAGTACTTGCAATTTGTTTGTCCATGTGTTATTATCATATAGGTCAGTAACACATGGATGGATTCCCGAGTGGCCAAAGGGGGCAGACTGTAAATCTGTTGTCAACGACTTCGAAGGTTCGAATCCTTCTCCATCCACTTTGCCGGCGTGGCGGAACTGGCAGACGCACAGGACTTAAAATCCTGCGGGACTTATACTCCCGTACCGGTTCGATTCCGGTCGCCGGCATGACTAAAAGGAAAACCTTATAGGTTTTCCTTTTTTTATTTAATGGAATCATTAAAATCTGAAATTCAAAAACTTATGTTTTTTAGTGCCTTCGCTAAAGGCAATGGGTAATTCATTTATTCTTCTGTTATTATTTGTAGTTTACTATTTTCTTTGGATATAGTTACCTTTATCTTCTCTATTGGTGCTGATTCAAAATAACCAATAACATAAAAGTCTACTTGATTACCATCATCATCTATGTAATATATTTTCATGGAACCTTCATGAAAATCCTCATCGATATTAACTTTAAATTTGATAGTATCTTTTTGCCTGATTATTGGTATATCCATATCTTTTTTTAATCCAGTGTAGTTTAAGTGTAAATAATCAATATCTTCATTGGTTTCATTGGTTATTACTAATGTAACTGTATTTTTTTTGAATATATTTAATCCTATAATAATACAAAAAATTAACAATAAGCATAAAATAATACCAAGCAATTTTCTATTCATTAATTATTTCCTTCCTGATGAATCAGTGTAAGTGATTCTTCCATTTACTATTCCATATAATATTCTATTATAGATAAACTTTTAGCAGCATTTGTAGTTAATGGAGTTTGTATAGAAAAAACAAATCCACACATTGATATTATCATAGCCTTTCTTATATTTTTTATTAATCATACTAAACCCTCCTTATTTTATATTATATTTAATTTTATATCATATTTTTTAAAATTGTACAAAGGTTATTTGAAAAATATTTATATATTTTATATTTTTATAAAATTAATATATATATTGGTATAAAAAGAATATTTTATAAAATTTAATTATTATAAAAATTATTTTCAGATATTTTAACTGCAAATTTTTTCACGTTTACTGAATCTAATACCTAACATAGAGTAAATGTAAGCGTTGTTTCCTATGTAAGATATGGTTATTTAATACAAAAGCTATCTGCAACCATTCATTGTACAGATAGCTTTTGTATTAGTATATAATAGTGTTATTTTGCATTTAACGCACACATTGTAATATAGTTATATGGCTTATTAAAGTGAGGAAGGAAAAATACGTCTAATAGCTTTAACTTATCAATGGTTACC
>CALWGN010000316.1 GCA_944380055.1 uncultured Lachnospiraceae bacterium | reverse complement strand
ATTAATTGGAATTAATGCTGCAAAATATGCAGATGAAGAAGTAGAAGGAATTGGATATGCAATCCCTATCTCATCAGCAGAAAGTATTATTAACGAATTAATGAATAAGGTTGCGAGAGAGCCAGTTGCAGAAGAAAAAAGAGGAATGTTAGGTATTCAAGGTGGAGATGTTCCAACATCATATGTAACAAATTATAATTATCCACAAGGAGCATTTGTTTCTAAGATTGTTGAAGGAACTCCTGCATATGATTCTGATTTACAAGTTTATGATATTATTACAGCTGTTAATGGAGAATCTGTAAAGAGTTTTTCTGATTTACAAGAAGAAATTACTTATTATGAAGCTGGAACAACTATTGAATTAACAGTACAAAGAACAGATGGTAGAACATTTAAGGAATATACAATTAGTGTAACTTTAGCTGCGAAAGATACGGTAGAACAAAGTACACAGGCAGAAACAAAAAGTTATTCCTTATTTAATTAAAAAAATGTAATGAACACTACCTTTTTAGACATACTCATTTTATAATATGAAAAAGAGAATGATATGTAGCATTAAGCTATATATCATTCTCTTTTTTTATATTATGGGAATAGGGGTGTCAAAAAGGTAACTTTTAAGATTACAGTAGCTTTTTACTCATAATTGATTGTTAGAAACATATAGTATAATAAAGAGAAAAAAGAGAGTAACCAATGGGAAAATTAGAAAAAATTTTATTATGCTTTACAGTGGCTATATTTGCAATTATTGTTATTCAATATAAAAATAGAGTAGAGGATGTAAATTTAGAAGTAGCAAAGGATATTAAAAAAATTGCAATAACATTTGATGATGGTCCAGAAGAAACTTATACAGAAAAGCTATTAGATGGATTAAAAAGTAGAGGGGTTAAGGCTACTTTTTTTGTCATAGGAAAAAGTATTCAAGGAAAAGAAGATTTAATACTTAGAATGTACAATGAAGGGCATTTAATAGGAAATCATACATACAACCACGTAGAGCTAAACAAAAAAAGTAATGAAGAGGGAATTAAAGAAATAGAAGCAACCAATAAGTTAATAGAAAATATTACAGGATATAAGCCAGAATTTATAAGGCCACCTTTTGGTGCATGGGAAAAAGACCAGATGAATAAAACAAATATGTTTCCTGTTATGTGGACAGTTGACCCTCTTGATTGGAAATATCAAAATACGGATTATATAGTGAAACATATTTTAAGTAAGGTAAAGGATGGCGATATTATTTTACTACATGATATTTTTCCAACATCTGTAGATGCTGCGTTAATTGCTATTGATAAATTACTAGAAGAAGGATATGAGTTTGTAACTGTAGATGAGCTAATGCTAGATTAAAAAAATTATCATTTTCTAACTATGTATGCTATAATGAATGCAAAGCATTCATATTGTAAGAAGCACTGCTTCTTTAGTATGTGCAAAAAACAAGCACAATAATAAGGAAATAATGAATGTAAAGCATTCATATTTTACATGGAGGAAACCAATGGATTTATTTGAATATATGAGAGAAACAAGTAAAAAAAATGATTCACCTCTTGCATCTAGGTTGCGACCAACTACTCTTGAAGAAGTAGTTGGTCAAAAGCATATTATTGGAAAGGATAAACTATTGTATCGAGCAATAAAAGCAGACAAGCTAAGTTCTGTTATATTTTATGGGCCTCCAGGAACAGGAAAAACAACACTAGCAAAAGTAATAGCAAATACAACTAGTTGCGAATTTACTCAAATTAATGCTACAATTGCTGGTAAGAAGGATATGGAGGAAGTCGTAAAGAAAGCAAAAGATACATTAGGGATGTATGGAAGAAAGACTATTCTATTTGTAGATGAGATTCATCGTTTTAATAAAGGGCAACAAGATTACTTATTGCCATTTGTAGAAGATGGAACTCTTATTTTAATTGGGGCTACAACAGAAAATCCATATTTTGAAGTAAATAGTGCTTTAATCTCACGTTCCATTATATTTCAATTATTGCCATTAGAAAAAGAAGACATTAAAGAAATTTTATTTCGTGCTATAATAGATAAAGAAAAAGGTATGGGGAACTACGAGGCAATAATTACAGACGAAGCCCTGGAGTTTTTAAGTGATATATCAAATGGTGATGCTAGAAATGCACTAAACGCTATTGAACTTGGAATATTAACAACTGAAAGGAATAGTGAGGGAAAAATCGTAATAACTTTAGAGGTAGCAGAGCAATGTATACAAAAAAGAGTTGTTCGATATGATAAAGATGGGGATAGCCATTATGATACTATTAGTGCATTTATTAAAAGTATGAGAGGTTCTGATCCAAATGCAGCAATATATTACTTGGCTCGAATGTTATATGCAGGAGAAGACATTAAATTTATAGCAAGACGCATTATAATATGTGCATCAGAAGATGTAGGAAATGCTGATCCACAGGCACTTGTAGTTGCTACTGCAGCAGCGCAGGCAGTAGAGAGAATTGGAATGCCAGAAGCAAGGATTATACTGGCACAAGCAGTAACTTATGTTGCAACTGCACCAAAAAGTAATGCTGCTTATTTATCTATAGATATGGCACTTGACATTGTAAAAAATAATAAAACAGCGCCAATTCCATCCCATTTACAAGATGCCCATTATAAAGGGGCACAAAATTTAGGTCACGGAATCAATTATAAATATGCTCATAATTACAAAAATCATTATGTAAAACAACAATATTTACCAAATGGATTAGAAAATAAAATTTTTTATGAGCCAACAGAAAATGGGTATGAAAAATTAATAGGAGAACATATAGAGAAGCTAAAGAGAGAAGCAGAAGAATAAGTTATTAAATGAAGTAGATAGGAGGCAAATATGAAGAGAAAATTGTTAGTAATATCTTTTGATGCAGTAGGGACAGTAGATATAGAAGAAATGAGAAAATTACCAAATTTTTCTAAGTTTTTTGAAAAGGCAAGTGGATGTGAAAAGGTAAAAAGTGTTTATCCTACACTAACATATCCGGCTCATACATCTATCATTACTGGAAAATATCCTAAAAATCATGGAATTGTAAATAATCTACAAATTCAACCAAAAAGAAAAGAAGCAGACTGGTTTTGGCAAAGAAAATATATTAATGGGACAACAGTATACGATGAAGCTATAAAAAAAGGTTATAAAGTTGCCTCTCTTCTTTGGCCTGTAACAGCAAAATCAAAAATTCAATATAATTTACCAGAGATTTGTGCAAATCGTCCTTATGAAAATCAAATTAGTGTAAGTTTTTTAAATGGAACTCCTTTATATCAATTACGATTAAATGAAAAGTTTGGACATTTAAGAAAAGGAAAAGAGCAACCTTATCTAGATAATTTTGTACATGCTTCATTATTATATACACTAGAAGTATATCATCCAGATGTTACACTTGTTCATTTTACAGATGTAGATACAAATCGTCATCAA
>CALWGN010000315.1 GCA_944380055.1 uncultured Lachnospiraceae bacterium | reverse complement strand
TATACAATTAGTTGTTTTGGCTAACGCCGTACTTACGATTGAACTTGTCAATACGTCCACGAGCAGATGCAGCCTTTTGTTGTCCTGTATAGAAAGAATGACACTTAGAACAAATTTCTACACGGATTTCTGGCTTTGTAGATCCAGTTACGAATTCATTACCACAGTTACAAACAACCTTTGCTTGTTGATAATTTGGATGGATTCCTGCTTTCATTATGTTTCACCTCTTTACTATTATTCCGATGGTTTCCAACCAGCGGTTCTTTTCTTTTACAACATTTCTAATATAACATAAGAAAAAAAAGTACGCAACCTTTTTCTGTTATTTTGTTTACTTTTTCTATCACAATAAACTTTTCATGACAAAAGAATATATTTCTTGGCTATTACCCTTCCAACGATTGCACATATTAACAGCCTGTTCTTCACTTGGCACTGATACATTTAACTCAAACAGGGTTTGTTTTCCTTCTCTTACCTCACAATGGACAACATAATCCATGTTTGTAGATTTATAATAATCTGCCACAATTCCTGTTTCATTTCTCATTTTAAATTTATTTTCTTTTAAAAATTCTTCAATGTCATCTGTAATTCCATCTGATAATTTATTACCAAAAAATTGAAGTGCTTCTTCCCCTTCTTTCGTAATTTCATATCTTGATGTATTACGAATGGTTTCTACGCTAATTAGGTTTGCCTCTAATAACTCATTAATTACCTGTTGAAACGTAAAATAATTTGTATAATCTTTTCCTAAAAAGAACTCGGACATTTGTGCATTGGAAAGTGGAAAATTTACCTTCTTTAGCATATGCAATACCATTAATTTGTATAATGTTACTGTTTCTGACAGCATCCTTACACCTCCGTATTATCTATTAAAAATGTCATAAATGACAATTGCTGCCATTACTTAAGTTCGCATCCCTGCCATATATTTCTAACTTTTAATTCATGATGAATCGTATTCATAACAAACATCTTTCTACTACTCCATAAAGGAGCTATTAAAATATCCTTTGGACCATCACCTGTAATTCTATGAATTACTATACTAGGGTCTAGGTTTGCAATACAAGAAACTACACAATCGGTATATTCTTCTAAGGATAACACTTTAAATTTACCTGCCTCATAATCCTTTGCCATATCCGTATATTTTAGCACGTGTAATAGCTGTAATTTTATTCCTTGTATATCCATATGATTTAGGTATGTGACTGTTTCTAGCATTCGCTTTTTATCTTCACCAGGCAAGCCAAGAATTACATGGACAATGACCGAAATTCCTCGTTGTCTTAATTTTTTTACTGCTTGTTCAAAACAAGACAATTGATATCCTCTTCTTATATAATTTGCAGTATCTTCATGGATTGTTTGTAATCCTAGTTCTATCCAAACAGGCTTTTTTTCATTTAATTTCACTAATAAATCTATTACTTCTTCTGATAGGCAATCTGGTCTTGTAGCAATAGATATAACTGCTACTTTTTCATGAGCAATTGCTTCTTCATAGATTTTTCTTAAATACTCAATTGGAGCATATGTGTTTGTAAATGCTTGAAAATAAGCAATATATTTATTTACATTAAACTTTGTTGTACCTGCAATGCCTTCATTGATTTGTTCTGTAATACTAGTTTTTACATTTCCTGCAAAATCTCCTGAGCCACCTGCACTACAAAAAATGCACCCACCTCTTCCAATTGTTCCATCTCTATTTGGGCAAGTCATTCCTGCATTAATAGATACTTTATGAATTTTTTCACCAAAAGTCTGTTTTAAATAATAACTAAATGAATAATACGGCTTATCTCCCCAATGCATTATTTTATATGATCCTTTACTGCTTTACTTACACATTCAGCCACACGAGGATCAAAGGCTTCTGGTAAAATATTATCTTCATTTAATTCTTCTTTGGAGACTAAACTTGCAATTGCTGTTGCTGCAGCCAATTTCATTTCTTCTGTAATAGCTGTTGCACGACCTTCTAATGCCCCTTTAAAAATACCTGGGAATACGACAACATTATTTACTTGATTAGGGAAATCACTTCTACCTGTTCCAACAACTTTTGCCCCTGCCGCCTTTGCCACATCTGGCATAATTTCAGGAATAGGATTTGCCATTCCAAATATAATAGCATCTTTATTCATTGTCTTTACCATATCTGCAGTCACAACATTTGGTGCAGATACTCCAACAAAAATATCAGCTCCCTTTAGTGCATCAGCTAATGTTCCTTGCATATTATCTTTATTTGTTACTTCCATCATTTGTTGTTGAACAACATTTAAATTTGGTGTATCTTTTGATAAAATTCCTACTTTATCACAAAGAATTAAGTTCTTAAATCCATAAGTTAGTAATAATTTAGAAATAGCAATTCCTGCCGCCCCTGCACCATTTACAACTACACGACACTCTTCTACTGTTTTATTAACTACCTTTAATGCATTAATAATACCAGCTAATACAACAATTGCTGTTCCATGTTGGTCATCATGAAATACAGGAATGTCCAAACGTTCTTTTAGCTTTTCTTCGATTTCAAAACATCTTGGTGCAGATATATCCTCTAAATTAATTCCACCAAAAGTCGGTGCTAAACGAACAATCGTTTCAACAATTTCATCTGTATCTTGGGTATCTAAACAAATAGGAAAGGCATTTACATTACCAAATTCTTTAAATAATACACATTTCCCTTCCATAACTGGCATAGCAGCTAATGGCCCAATATTTCCAAGACCTAATACTGCGCTTCCATCAGAAATAACAGCTACTGTATTTGATTTTAATGTATATTTATAGGCTGCCTCTTTATCTTTTGCAATTACTTTACAAGGCTCTGCCACACCTGGAGTATAAGCTAATGCCAAATCCTCTCTTGAGCTTACTTTTGCTTTTGCAACTGTTTCTAACTTTCCATTCCATTGTTCATGAAGCAATAATGCCTTTTCACTTGTTGTCATAATGCTTTCCTCCTGAATTTTATTATCAATCTCATTCTTTCTATAGCTTTATATATAGAAAATCACCTGCTTTCATATACTAAAACTAAGCCTTTACTAACTAAAAATTACTTTTTAACTTGATAATTTGCTACTTTTAAAACAACAATTTTTGTATTACTTTTTGTGTTTATTATGACAAATATACCAATTTTAGGTTATCATAACTAATATAACAACTTTATTTCTCCTAGTCAATAGAACTTATTTTTTTATTTTACTTGCATTTTGACTAGAATAGTGTATACTACATTCATATAGGAAAACAACTTTCAACAAGTAAAGAAATTTTGCTTTCTTAATTCTATTTATAAAATATATTCTGTAAACCATACTACAATTTACATTTTCTTTTATAATAATTTTACCCAATTCGACCTTATTTTATTTTTTAATAACACTTTGTTATAAGGAGATTTTATTTTATGCGTGATAAATTATCAACATTACAACTAACAGAATTACGAAAACTTGGAAAAGAACTAGGAATTAAAGGTGTCACTACAATTCGAAAATCGGAATTAATTGACTTACTTTTAAAAGAATATGAAAAAAATGAAGTTACCACATCTTCTGATATAAAACAATCGTTAGAAACAGAACAGCTTTTAGAAACAAATGAATCTAATAATACAGTTGATAAAACAGAAAAAAATACCACTGGTCCAGCCTATAAAAATCAAAAAGCTGAACTTGGAATTTCTACTTCTTCACCACAAAGAAGTCAAGGAAATAATCGAATTCATCAAAACAATCGTTTTTCTTCTCATCAAAGAGAATCTCAAAGTACATTTGATATATCAGAATTGGACAGTGGTGTTTCTGCCCATGGTATTTTAGAGGTTATGGCTGATGGATTTGGTTTTATTCGCTCGGAAAACTTTTTACCTGGTGACAATGATGTGTATGTTTCACCATCTCAAATCCGTCGCTTTAATATGAAAACTGGGGATATTGTAACTGGTGTCAGAAGAATAAAAACTGCAGCTGAAAAATTTGCTGCACTTTTATATGTAACACACATTAATGGGCTTGCTCCAGAAGAGGCGGAAAATAGAAAAGCATTTGAAGACTTAACTCCTATTTTCCCTAATTCTAGATTACACTTAGAAACAAATAGCCCAAATCTTGCTATGAGGATTGTTGATTTAATTAGCCCTGTTGGGAAAGGTCAGCGTGGTATGATTGTAGCTCCACCAAAGGCTGGTAAAACTACATTATTAAAACAAATTGCTAGAGCCATTACTACAAATCACCCTAATATGCATTTAATCGTTCTTCTTATTGATGAACGTCCAGAGGAAGTAACTGATATTAAAGAATCTATTGAAGGAGAAAATGTAGAAGTTATTTACTCTACATTTGATGAACTTCCTGAACATCATAAACGTGTTTCTGAAATGGTTTTAGAACGTGCAAAACGTTTAGTAGAGCATCATCGTGATGTTACCATACTTCTTGATAGTATTACAAGACTTGCTCGTGCCTATAACTTAACAGTAACTCCAAGTGGAAGGACTCTATCTGGTGGTTTAGACCCTGCTGCCCTCCATATGCCAAAACGTTTCTTCGGTGCTGCAAGAAATATGCGTGAAGGTGGAAGTTTAACTATATTAGCTACTGCTCTTATTGAAACTGGAAGCAGAATGGATGATGTTGTATTTGAAGAGTTTAAAGGAACTGGTAATATGGAACTGGTTCTAGATAGAAAGTTATCTGAAAAAAGAATTTTCCCTGCCATTGATATTTTACGCTCAGGAACACGTAGGGAAGACTTACTATTAACAAAAGAGGAAATGGAAGCTATCTCTATTATAAGGAAGTCCACCAATGAAATGCGTTCTGATGATGCAGTT
>CALWGN010000314.1 GCA_944380055.1 uncultured Lachnospiraceae bacterium | reverse complement strand
TTCTATTATTCATTACATAGGCTGGAAATTTTTTCACGGAGTATTCTCTGGAGGAATATGCTTTTTATTGTTATACTTATTTTATTAATATTACATTATGAAAAATAAAAATGGTGCTTTTTAGTCTAATACACGATAAACTAAAAAACACCGTTTTTATTATCTATTATTCTGTAGTTTCTTCTTCGTAATGTTCTGCCTCTTCTGTATCAGATTCTACTTCTTCCTCTTTCGTTTCTTCTGTTTTAGCATCACTAGGAGCTAACTCTTTTCTATTTTCAATAATAATATCATAATTTGCTTGTAATGAACTCATAAATCCATCAAATTTACTTTGTGTATTTTCAATGGTATGGCTAATAATTAACTGTAAACTATTTAACATTTCATCTGTATAGCTAATGGCACCACTTCTTACAGTATTCGCTTCTTCCACTGCCCTATCAACAATAGACTGAGCTGTTTCAGATGCTTCCTCAATAATTTGATTTGCCTTTATGTAAGCACGTTGCATAATTTCATGTTGGTCAATTAACTCTGCTGTTTGTTCTCTTGCTTCATTTAACATATTATCTGCTTCTTCTCTGGCACTACTTAGCATAGCTTCTGTTTGAATACTTGCATTCTTAAGCATTGTATCTGCCTTTGCCTTTGCATCAGAAATAATAGATTCTTTATTACTTAATACTTTTTGATATTTTTTAATTTCATCTGGTGTTCTATGACGAAGCTCTACTAATAATTCTTCCATTTGAGCTCTATCTACAATAATCTTTGTATTAGAAAATGGTTGTGGTTTACAAGTATCAATATATGCTTCAATCTCAGATATTAACTGTTCAATGTTACTCATATGTTTTTCTCCTTTATACCTTAATAAAATATATTTATATATTTGTATATTTGTTATTTATAGTTTTCAATTATTTGTTACTGCCACATTGGTCAATTTTTTCTCTAATATGAGATACAATGACTGGTGGAACAAATTCATCTATCTTTCCATTATACATTGCTACTTCTTTTACAATGCTAGAGCTTAAATATGCATATTTTAAATTTGTTGTAAAAAATACAGTATCAATATTTGGTGCAATTTTTCTATTTGTTTGTGACATTTGTAACTCATATTCAAAATCAGTAATAGCACGTAAGCCACGAACGATTACGCTAGCATCACTTTGCTTAGCAAAATCTACTAACAATCCTCCAAAGCTTTGGACTTCTACATTCGGAAGATGACTTGTTACTTCTTGTAACATTGCCACTCTCTCTTCTACTGAAAATAATGGATTTTTAGAGCTATTATTTAATACTCCAACAATTAAATAATCTACTACTTTACTTGCACGCTCAATAATATCTAAATGCCCAAATGTTACTGGGTCAAAACTACCTGGATAAATTGCTTTTGTCATAATTACTCTGTCTCCTTTAAACATAAAAATATATGTTTATTTGTCTTATACTTTTTCTCTTTTATAATTTCAAATTTACTATTTTCTAAAAAAGAAAAGTTATTCTCTAGTGAAGCTTCTATTATAATTGTGGTATCTTCATTTATTATAGTAGAATTACCTAAGTATTCTAATACCTTTTCTTCTTCTCCTAATTGGTACGGCGGGTCCATAAAAATATAATCAAACACAAGATTGTCTTGTTCTACTTTTAATAAACCTGTTAGTACATCACTTGCAATAACACTAGCCTTATCTTGTAACTTTGTAAATGTAAGATTTTCCTTGATACAATTTATTGCACTATTATTATTTTCTATAAAGTAAGCTTTTTTCGCTCCTCTGCTTAATGCTTCAATTCCAATAGCACCACTTCCACTATACAAATCAAGAAAATTGCTACCAGCTATTTTAACCTGAAGCATATTAAATAATGTCTCTTTAATTCTGTCTGTTGTCGGTCTTGTTTCCAAGCCTTCAATTGTTTTTAAACGTAAACTTCTCGCTGTTCCTGCTATAACTCTCATTACTTTTCCTCTATATTGCTTTATATGTATTTCTACGATATCAATATATTACCTTTTTATTTTAATATTTAGAATATTTCAACAACATATTCTTTTATTGTATACTCGTTGCGTCTATTATAATTAGTATATTATTATTTTTAGTTTCTATCAAGCCCTTTTTTCTTTCATTTTTATTAAGAGCTACTTCTATAAAAAAAAGATAGCAAATGTACCTTTGCTACCTTCTTTATCTTATAAGATTATATATAAAAATAATTTCTTTTTACTTCTTCATCCAATGAATCTATTTAATTATTTTCAGTGAAATATTTATTATTTTTTCCAATAATTATACAACAAAAATGCCCTAGAATTTATCTACTCTAGAGCAATTTTTGTTGCAAAATATTTTGTTGTTTTCAATATTTACCAGTTAATTCACAAGACAATATATCTACTTTTCAACGTATTTGCATTCACTTCATTATTGCATTGATTTAGAAGCCATTTGTCTTTCTTGGTTTTCGATCATTTTCTTAACCATATATCCACCAACACTACCGTTTTGGTAAGATGTTAAGTTACCGTTATAACCGTTTGTTAAAGGTACTCCTAATTCTTCTGCTACTTCCATTTTAAATC
>CALWGN010000313.1 GCA_944380055.1 uncultured Lachnospiraceae bacterium | reverse complement strand
TTAATCATTTTTAATAGTAAAAATCATTTTCCATATGTAATGTTTATCTATAAAACCCTTTAATTTTGATGAATAATATATGCATTTTCTTCAATAGCATCTTTTCCCATTTTCTGACGATATTCTCTTGGAGATAGTCCTTCATATTTTTTAAAAAATCGATTGATGCTTTGTACATTATGATATCCTACTTTCTCTGCAATTACTGCAACACTATCATTTCCACTTAATAATAATACCTTTGCTTCATCAATTCTTAGTTTATTAATATAATCAATTAAGCTATTACCTGTTAGATTTTTAATTAATTTTCTCATATAAGAATAACTAATCCCCATTGTATCTGCGAGTTTTTCAAAATCAATATCCTCTTTGTAATGTTCATCCAAATAATTTAATATTTTTTCATCATAAGTTATTTTTGCTACTTCTTCTGTATTTTTTAATGTTTCCCCAATAGATTGATAGAAACCTACTAAATAATCATCTATTTCATCAATAGTATCCATATTAGAAATTACAGAGTATACGTTTCCACCATTGCCAAAAACACGACTTGTATTTATGTTATGCTCCATTAAATATTTAATCGTAGCTCCTATTAACTGATGATAAATCATTAGTACATTGTCATAAGTAATTCTCTCTACAGATAAAATTTGCTCTTTTACAAAATGTAGCTCTTCAATTACACTATCGTAATCACCTGCTTGCATATAGTTTAGTATTTTCTTTTCACTACCATAAGGATAATGGTACCTTTTACTTTCTCCCATCCCTTTATTCCAAAATGTAATACTATTTTTTCCATTCACTATTCGTTTTCTCACAGCAATAATAGCTTCTTTTGAGCAGTTATTAATATTAATTAAACTATCGTGAACACCGCTAATTCCAAAGGACATTGTAAATCCAGCTGTATCATATATGTACTCTTTTACCCTATGCAATAACTGTGTTATATATTCATTTGTTTTGTCATTATCATAGGATTTCATATTTAATACAATCATATAAGAAATAGAATTGTATTGAATACACATACCTTTTATATTTTCTAGTTTGACCATACCTTTTATATTTTCTTGAATTCTATCAAAATGTAAATATCTCTCTTCTTCATTATATTTTTCCATATATAGATTTGCATTATCATAAACTCCATAAGCTACTATAAAATGATGGAAACACAACTCCTCTTCTAATACTTTAAAGTTTTCTTCTAATTTAGAGGCACCTGCTAATAGTTCTCGTAATAATAATCTTTTCGTCTCTGTGTTTCTATCTATTAGTACAGCAGATAATTCTTCTTGAGTATGTTTCATTTTATCAAACATATTTGATAAATAATAAAATTCATTTTTTGCCTCTTTTTCCCCTTCTAAATTAAGTGCTCTAATAGAATATAATAACTTTCTAAATGGCTTTGAAATGTGATATGTAATAAAAAATGATATTAAAATCCCTATTAATAATACAGCTCCATGTAATAAAATAGATTGCGTAATCATTTCTTTACTTTGTTGCATAAGTGTTTCTAAATCATAAATAGAAATATAAGTCCAATCATTAAAAGAAGATTTATAATAGGCAATCAATTTTGCCCTATTATTCTCTTCCATAGTAAACCACCCTTTTTTATTGCTTATATTTTGTACTTTTTGAAAAATGCTACTGCTTTTTGGTTGTTTTCCTAAATTTTCTTTCTCTTCATCTAATAAAGCATTAAAATTTTTATCGTAAATATAAAGTTGATTTCCACTTTCATAAAAAGGGTTTAAATGCTTATATAATTCTTCTTCATATATGTTAACAACAATATCCCCTGATACTCCACTTCCTGATGTTTTTACTGGAAATACATAGGACAATATTGACTTTGTATATTCTAAATTTCTTCCTGCTCTTCTATCTGCTACCGTCGCTTCGCTCATTTCTCTAGCTTTCCAGATACCTGAAAAATCTTCTTGCTGTATTTTTTCCACAGTCAACCAAGTAATATCCCGATAATTATCTAATTGTACAATCCCTTTGTCTGTAGAAATAATATAGTCGCTGTTTTCCTTATAAAAATTAATGGAATGTATAAATGATTCGTTATAAATACTATTGTACAGTTCATCGTATACTGCATTTACTATCTTTACGTTATCCATAGATTCATTTAATATCTCGTAAGTAGGAATTTCTTTTAATTGCTTTAATTCACTACTTTTTGCAACTCGCAACACATTTTTTATAATACTAAACAACCTTAATTCATTGGTACTACTTACTGACACTAAACTATCTAATTTTGCTTGTCCAATAGTCTCCTCATAATATGAAGTCATCTTTGTTGTACTATATAATAAAACAAGTATCATTGGTACAATTAATATTACAACTAAAATAAAATAAAACTGTATAAAAATTGATTTCTTCTTCATATCCTTCTCCTAAATTTTCCAATCACAAAGCACATTTTGACAACATATAAAATTTAAGAGGCAATTCAATACATATATTTGGATAATAAAATATCCATATCTTGCATTGTGATTGCCTCCTCTTCCAATTGGTATTTTTATAACTTTTGTATACTATAATTACATAATAACTGTCTCAAATGGCTTTAATGATACATGAATAGTACCTTTATCTGTTTGTATTGTTGTATGTTCTTCTTTATCTCCATTATTAATGACTACCATTTTATCAATTGCAGGATAATATGCACATTCAGTCATTAAGTTTTCGCTTACATACTTGTTTATACCATCTTCATTGTTCATAGCATAACATAATACACGGAATAAGAAACGAGTTGCCTCAAATGAGAAACGGAAAGAAGATAAATATATAGCTTTACCCTTTCCAAATGTATTAGCTGTAATCATTGGTGTTCCATTCTTTTCTGCTAATACCTCAACGTTTCTATTTAAAACATATACACCTTCTTTTTCAATCATTGATTCACCAAACCTAGGCATACCCTTTGTAATAAAGTGTTCTTTTTTTGTATCAAATGCATATTTTCCAATACATTTTTTTGTTCCTAAGTCTCTTTCTACTCCAAAAATATGATTTAGTTGGAAGTAGCTTCCATTATATTCAGTAGCAGTTGGCTCATCGACTCCAATGATGCCACCACCATTTGCTACATATTCTGTAATCTTTTCTACTAATAGTGGATTTTTCCAATAATCCCCTCCACTCCAAGCAGAGTTTCTACAACCTGCATTAATAATGACTTTTGTATCTTTTGGGATTCCACGTTCAATAACATCATCAAAGCTCATAAAAGTAACATCTACTGGAAGACCTGATAAAGACTCTAAAATATTTGTTAAGTCAACTTCAGGATGTTCATGTAAATGTCCACTACAAATCCATGAACGTAAAGAACCCCAAGCCGTTAAAACAACTACCTTTCCTTGTAATGTATATGGTTCTGCACTAGCATTAAAGCTTTTTAACAAGCGGAACTCATTTGCAACTTCTTCTATGTAATCACAAAAATCTGGGAATGGCTCTACTAAATGTAAATATCCCCCTAAACCGATTCTATCTACTGGTTTTCTAAGAAGAGCACGACGAACTTGTACCCAATATTTACTAGCATCTAACTTAGGATTACCACCTGGAGCAAAGGTTGGTTCTCCTGTTAGTCCTGTTGGGAATAAATACGGATGGAATCGTAACTCATGGGCCTCTACTCCTTCTACACCTGCGCCTAATCTAGCTTCAAAACCATTAAATACACATTTAATAATTCCATCAAATCCAAATTCTTTAAATCTTTCTCCATATGGTTCTACACCAATCCAACTATCATCGTAAAATACATATGCCTTCTTTCCATAACTATGTACCAAATCAATTAACTTCTTTCCAAATTCAACAACAAAACGATTTGTAAAATCCATCCAATCTTTATATTTTTTTGATGGTACATTATGAGTAGATACATATTCTCCACCATTTACAAAATCTTCAGAAGTCATTTTATATCCTTTTTCTTTTTCAAATGCACGAAGTGCCAATGGGTTTGCAGTAAAGCTATAAGAACCCCAGTCACTATATAAAGAACGATTTTTATCATCATCGCTCCAAAACCATGCAAAATTATAAAACATAGATGTAAAACGCACAACTGTTGTGTCGGGATTTTGTTTACACCAATTATCTAACCACTTTATCATATTTTCTTGTGTTTCAGGATA
The DNA here is from genome assembly GCA_944380055.1 of uncultured Lachnospiraceae bacterium. Lineage (GTDB taxonomy): Bacteria > Bacillota > Clostridia > Lachnospirales > Lachnospiraceae > Fimimorpha. Next base: position 280 of record CALWGN010000313.1, on the reverse strand, counting down.
ACGTGGTTCAACTGCCATTAAATGCTCCTTATCTCCCCAATCATTTGTAATATGATTGTACATTGAAATTTCTTCCCACAAACGTACAGCTAAAAAGTTCACTGTGTATTTATGCCATGGTGTCGCATTTTTAATTGTTACAAGCTCCTTTTCTTTATCAAATTCCCAATTTTCTAATGGAACTTCTTCTCCAGTAGTACGGTCAAATACTTGCCAAAATTCCTTTTCATCATCTAATTTATTTAACATAAATTGTTCTCTAAAATATCCCTTTAACGGT
>CALWGN010000312.1 GCA_944380055.1 uncultured Lachnospiraceae bacterium | reverse complement strand
ACTTGTCTGATTTGTTTTTATTTTATAATTTAATATTGAGATTGATATCAATGAAAAGATTGGGATTTTTTGTGTATCTATTGGAAATACTGTAAATAGTAACTATAATGTAAGAAAAAATGACTTGCTCTTTTTAGCAAATTGGAGTATTATAGATAGAGTTTAAATTCATTGAAAACGTAATAGAGAGATGTAATATCCCTTTGATTTAGAATAAAATTATAATGAAAATAGGTTAGGAGCGTCTAGTATAATATATGATAAAGGATAATCAGCAAATATTAAACCGACTTCATATTGTCTTAGATGGAATTGTGACAATATTAGCATATGCTATTGCATATGTAACTATGTTTCGTATTTTAGAAAAACCGGTAGAACCATATAGTTTTTCTTCATATTTTAGTGCATTGCTTATTATTTTACCGCTCAATTTAGTATTAAATGCATTTTTTCATTTATATTACCCAAAGAGAGTGATGGGACGTAGATTAGAAGCTAGTAATGTATTAAAGTCCAATGGAATAGGTTTTACATTAGTAATAACAGCATTATATTTATTTGACCAAGTAAACTTTTCAAGAATGTTATTAATTATATTTTATGCTCTAAATGCTGTATTATTAGTAGTAGAGAGAAATATGTTACGTATTATTTTAAGAAATGCCAGAAGACGTGGATTTAATCAAAAGCATATTTTACTCGTAGGATATAGCAGAGCAGCAGAAAATTTTATTGATAAAGTAAAAGCAAACCCACAATGGGGATATATGCTTCGAGGGATTTTAGATGATGAAGAAGAGTACGGAAAAACATATAAAGGAATTCCAGTTATTGGTGTTATTGATAATTTAGCCGAAATATTATCTTATAATAGACTAGATGAGATAGTAATTACATTAAGCCTTAAACAGTATGATAGATTAGAAGAAATTGTTAATATATGTGAAAAATCAGGTGTGCACACAAAGTTTATTCCAGATTATAATAATATTATTCCAACAAAACCATATACAGAAGATTTATTAGGTATTCCAGTGATACATATTCGTCATGTACCGCTTACCTTTGGCATAAATATAATAATAAAACGTATCATGGATATTATTGGTGCAATTTTTACTATTATACTATTTTCACCAGTAATGCTAATAACTGCAATAGCTATAAAAGCAGGTTCTAAAGTACCTCTAATATACAAGCAAGAAAGAGTAGGGCTTCATAATAAACCATTTATGATGTATAAGTTCCGCTCGATGGCAGTACAAAAGCCACAAGAAGAGGCTGGAAAGTGGACAACTCCAGGGGACCCTAGAGTTACCCCTATAGGAAAATTCATTAGAAAAACTAGTATTGATGAATTGCCACAATTATTTAACGTTTTAAAAGGTGATATGAGTTTAGTTGGTCCACGACCAGAAAGGCCATTTTTTGTGGAAAAATTTAAAGAAGAAATTCCACGATATATGGTAAAACATCAAGTAAGACCAGGAATGACAGGTTGGGCACAAGTAAATGGATATCGAGGAGATACTTCAATAAAAAAGCGTATTGATCATGATTTATATTATATTGAAAATTGGAGTATTGGATTTGATATAAAGATATTAATACTGACAGTATTTAAAGGGTTTGTAAATAAAAACGCATATTAAGACATTTAGTGATAAATAAACAATTAGTAAATACAATGGTATGAAGAAAGCAGTTGCTTAGTTAGGAGAAATATATTAATAAAATTGTTTATATATGCTTAGATTGTAAAGGTGGAGGATTAAAGATAACTATGGCAAGTACTTTAAAAAATAGACCAATAAAAAGAAATAGAAAATCAAAAGCAGCAAAAAGAAAAAAATGGATTATTTTAATTTCATTGGAAGTAGTAATTCTTCTCCTATTAGGTTGTGTCTCTTATGGAGTAAGTTTAATTAGTAGATATCGTTATGAAAGTGTAGACGAAGATGCTCTTTATCGTCCAAGCTTTGAAAAACAAACAAATGCAGATGGTGAGACATCTGATGATAGTGATACTACTGATTATGAAGAAGTATTAGAAGGATATACAAATATTGCAGTATTAGGTGTGGATGATGGTGGTACAAATGCAGACGTTATGATTATTTGTAGTATTAATAATCAGACAAAAGAAGTGAAAATGGCATCGGTATATCGAGATACTTATTGGCTTATGCCAGATGGAGAAACTTATGAAAAAGCAAATAGTGCTTTAACTGTATATGGTAAAATGACAGATGTTCTTAGTATGCTAAATATGAATTTGGATATTATTATTGATGAATATATAGTTGTAAACTGGGCTGCAGTAGCTCGTGCTGTAGATATGTTAGGAGGAGTAGAAGTTGAAATTACAGATGAAATTTTAACAAAAGGTCAGTTAAATGGATATATTACAGATGTAGTAAAATCCACAGGCCTTGCAAGTACACAAATATCAGAACCAGGAACCTATGTATTAGATGGTGTGCAAACAGTTGCATACAGTAGAATTCGATATATTGATAGCGATGTTGGAAGAACTCAAAGGCAGAGAGAAGTAATTGAAAAAATGCTAGTAAAAGCAAAAGAAGCTTCATTAGGTACATTAATTGAATTGGTAAAAGAAATATTACCAAATATTACTTCTAGTTTAAGTCAACCAGAAATTTTAGGAATGGCAACAAATGTAGCATCTTATCAAATTATAGGTCAGACTGGTTTTCCACAAAATTATGAAACTGCTTATCGGGTAGGAAATATAACGCTTCCAAATAGTAAAAACTGGCCATTAGTACCAAAAACATTGGAAAGCTGTGTCATAGAGTTGCATGAGTTCTTGTATGGTAAAGAAAATTATGTGCCAAGTAAAAAGGTACAGGAAATTAGTAAACACATTGAAGAAGTATCAGGTGTTAATTTAAATTAAAACATATTAATAATAGTAAAAGGTGTTTATGGATTTTATAAAAGATTCATAAACACCTTTATTATATGTGCAAAAAAGATAAAAAACACATTGAGATAAAAGATAATTTATGATAAAATATATCAAGTTCATTTTTTTAGCTAATAAATATTGTATAATATGGGGAAGATATTAATTAGCAATGAATGAAAATAAAATATTTAGGAGGTTTTATACCATGGACCCAGATGGGGAGCAAATTTTATATCAAATTTTATTTTTAGTATTCTTAACACTTGTCAATGCATTTTTTGCAGGGGCAGAGATGGCAGTTGTGTCTGTCAACAAAAACAAAATTAGAATGTTAGCAGAGGAAGGAAACAAAAATGCCAAACTTATTCAGCGTTTGTTTGATGATTCTACAAAATTCCTCTCAACAATTCAAGTAGCGATTACGTTTGCAGGATTTTTTTCCAGTGCTTCAGCAGCAACAGGTATATCACAAGTATTAGGTAGTTACTTAGCAAAATTTAATGTGCCATTTAGTAGTACAATATCTGTTATTGTAGTAACTATCATATTATCTTACTTTACATTAGTATTTGGTGAGTTAGTACCAAAGAGAATTGCTTTACAAAAGGCAGAAGCCTTTAGCCTTTTCACAGTGAGACCAATTTATATAATATCAAAAATAATGTCCCCATTTATTGCGTTATTATCTGGATCAACAAATTTATGCCTAAAAGTATTAGGTATGAAAAATGACCGACTAGAAGAAGCTGTATCAGAAGAAGAAATTAAAGCTTTGTTAGAAGTTGGTAGTGAAAATGGTGTATTTAATGAAATAGAAAAAGATATGATTCATTCTATATTTTCGTTTGATGATAAAATAGTAAGATCAGTTATGGTTCCAAGAAAAGATGTAGTTGCTATTGAAGTAAATGAGTCTTTGTCCGATTGTATTGATGAACTTTTAGAAACGCCATATTCTAGAATTCCTGTATATGAAGATACAATCGATCAAATTATTGGTATTATAAAGATGAAAGATATTATGAAAATTTCACGTAAAAAGCCAATAGAGGAAGTAGAGATCCGAGATATTTTACATTCTGTGTATTTTATACCAGAAACAAAAAATGTAGATGAACTTTTTATAGAAATGCAAAAAGAGAAAAAGAGAATGGCAGTTGTTATTGACGAGTATGGTGGATTTTCTGGAATTGTTACAATTGAAGATTTAGTGGAAGAAGTGGTTGGAGAAATTCAAGATGAGCTAGAAGTTAGTGTTCCATTAATATCTAAAATTGACAATAATACATACCGTGTTAATGGTGCTATGAAAATTGAAGAATTAAATTATGAACTGCACATTAAGCTGTTTAGTGATAACTATGATACATTATCAGGCTTATTTATTGAACAACTTGGTTATATTCCAAAAGAAGGAGAAAATCCAGAAATTACAATTGGAAATATAAAATTATATGGTGAAAAAGTATATGAACATGTAATTGAACAAATTATTTTAACCATTGAACAAAATCAATCAATTGATGAAGAAGAAAAAAGTTCATAGTATAATTTCTTTCAAGTAGTAAAATATTAGCCATAAGTTTTTAATTGTTGTTAAAGGCTTATGGCTTTTGCTTAATAAAAGAATGAAACCATTCTATATTCAAATGAGAAAATTAGAACATAAATTTTTAAAAAAGAAATCACAATTAAAACACAAAAAGTTGTTATATTATAGTCATAAAGAAAACATAAGAATATTAATTTAGTTCTAAGGAGGGTTTTTTATGTTAGATAATTTTGAAAACAATACAAATAATGAAATAAATAGTGGTAATCAAGAAAACGAAAAAGTGAATAATTATCCTAAGAATGATTCAACAAATGTAGAAAATCAATTTTTTGTACAACAGAATCAAACAGAACAAAATAAAAATAGCAATGAAGATTCTAACAATCAAAATCAACAAAATATGAATCAACAGAATATGAATAATCAAAATCCATATTATTATCAAAGAAATGACCAAAACGATCCATATAATTACAATCCATATGGAAACGGATTTCATCCTAACAATGGAAATGGAGGAAATGGAAAACCACCAAAGAAAAATAAATCTGGTAAAGCAGGAGTTATTGCGGCAGGTATCGTAGCAGGTGTATTAATTATTGGTGGAAGTATGTGGGCAGCTAATAGTTATAAGCCAGATAGTTTATTTACTCAATCTTCTACAAATAATAGTGTAGCAAAAGAAACAGAACAAGCAACATTATCAAAAGCTGAAGATACTTCTGAGAAAGCAAATCAGACATCAAATGAATCAATAGATAAAACAGGTGAAGCACAGGCAGTATTATTAGATGTTTCTGATGTTGTAGAAGAAGTAATGCCATCTGTTGTTGCCATTAGTTTAAATTTAGAATATACAACAAATAGTGGATTTTTTGGTCAACAAGTGCAGCAAGGAACAGCAAGTGGTTCTGGTGTCATTATTGGACAAAATGATGAAGAACTTCTTATTGTAACAAATGCTCATGTAGTTAGTGCAGATGATAATCAGTATTATACAATTAGTAATCAAAACATTGCAGTTACATTTTATGGAGATTCAACCTTTGATGCATATATTAAAGGAACTGATGATGAGGCAGATTTAGCAGTTATTGCGGTTAAACTTAGTGATTTAGATGATGAAGTGAAAAGTAATATAAAAATAGCAACAGTTGGTGACTCTGATGCATGTAAGGTAGGAAATGGTGTTATTGCTATTGGAAATGCGTTAGGATATGGTCAATCTACAACAGTT
>CALWGN010000311.1 GCA_944380055.1 uncultured Lachnospiraceae bacterium | reverse complement strand
CCATACATATTTTCAATACTTTAAAGTTTCCTAAAATAAATCAACTAATATTTTAATATAATATTTAATTATTGTTCTTATAAAACTAATTCTCCACAACTAACACTTTATCAAAAAAGTATCCTTTAATGAATTAGTTACTTTGAATTTTTATTAGTATATATTTTTCTATCTTCTAAATAAAACCAATCCCCTACTTTGCATTTCATGCAATAAACTTACTTTTTATATTATAATACATATTACACAATATATCTATATCACTTTTTGAAAATTAATGTATATTTTTACAATTTATTTTATTTATTATTATTTATATTTAGCTATTTTTTATATCAAACTAGAAATATTCATCTATTTTTCTCTATTCTAATTTTTCAAAACATACAATAAACTACAAAAACAGCCCAGATAAATGATGATTTGTCATTTACTTGGGCTGATTGACTATTTTTCTTTTTCTAGCTTTTCTATGTGTTTTTCTAATTCCTTTAATTTGTGTTCCAGTTCATTTCTCTCTTTATAAATGGTACTATACTTTGCTTCCATTTCTTCTCCTATGTTTTTAACGCTAATGGATAAGCAAAAAAAGATAATGACTGGTGCAAGCCAAGGAGAAATATATAATAAAAAATATTTTATCTCCTTACTCCGTACCAAACTCGGATAACTTAAGCCCTGGATTACGATCAAGTACCATTCCTACGCTCCAGCTATTAATAAACAATAATAATGGATTTCCTTTTAAGTCCATGATCTTCTTCATATCAGAAGTTCCTTGAATTCTATTAACATCAATTTCTGTTTTATTTTCAATCCAACGGATATGTTCGTATGGTAATTTATCCATTCTAATTTCTACATTGTATTCACTTTGTAAGCGGTATTTTAATACATCAAATTGAAGAACACCTACAACACCTACAATGATTTCTTCCATACCAGTATTAAATTCTTGGAAAATTTGGATTGCACCTTCTAAGGCAATTTGGTTAATTCCCTTGATAAATTGCTTTCTCTTCATTGTATCTACTTGGCGAACACGGGCAAAATGTTCTGGTGCAAAGGTTGGAATTCCTTCAAACTTAAACTTTTTATTTGGCATACAAATAGTATCACCAATAACAAAAATACCTGGATCAAATACACCGATAATATCACCTGCATATGCTTCTTCTACGATTTTTCTTTCTTGTGCCATAAGTTGTTGTGGCTGACTAAGTCGCATCTTTCTTCCACCTTGCACATGATTTACTTCCATACCAGCTTCGAATTTTCCTGAACAAATTCTCATAAAAGCAATTCGGTCTCTATGTGCCTTATTCATATTTGCCTGAATTTTAAATACAAAAGCAGAGAAATCTTCTTCCATTGGGTCTACCACGCCTTGGTCACTAAGACGAGGAAGTGGAGACGATGTCATTGTTAGAAAATGTTGTAAAAAGTTTTCTACTCCAAAGTTTGTAAGTGCAGAACCAAAAAATACTGGTGATAATTCCCCACGGCTCACTCTCTCTAAATCAAACTCTTCTGACGCCCCATCTAATAACTCGATATCTTCCATTAGCTTATCATAAAATTCATCTGAAATAACTTCTTTTGCATTTTCTATCGGAACTTCCTCTGAGTCAATTTCTTTTGTTCCAGCATCTGCTGCTGTAAATGTAGTAATATTTTTTGTAGTTCTATCATAAACCCCCTTAAAACTTTTTCCACAGCCAATTGGCCAGTTTACTGGACAAGTTTTAATACCAAGTACTGTTTCAATTTCATCCATTAATTCAAATGGGTCATTAGCTTCACGATCCATTTTATTAATAAATGTAAAAATAGGAATGTGACGCAATAAACAAACTTTAAATAGCTTAATTGTTTGTGCTTCTACCCCTTTGGATGCATCAATTACCATTACTGCTGAATCTGCCGCCATAAGAGTACGATAAGTATCTTCTGAGAAGTCTTGATGCCCTGGCGTATCTAGAATATTAATACAATAGCCATCATAATGAAATTGCATAACAGAAGAAGTTACTGAAATACCTCTTTGCTTTTCAATTTCCATCCAGTCAGATACTGCATGCTTTGCTGTTTTCTTTCCTTTAATGGAACCTGCCTGATTAATAGCTCCTCCATATAATAAAAACTTTTCTGTTAATGTTGTTTTCCCAGCATCGGGATGGGAAATAATAGCAAATGTTCTTCGTTTTTTTATTTCTTGTTCAATAGTTGACACGATAAATCTCCTTTATGTTAAAATCTCTATTCATTGTATACTTTACTCATTTATATGGTCAAGTATTTTTTCTTCCCTATAAAAGAGGGGCAAATAAAGTCAAAATACTTTGTAACACTCTTCTAAAAAATGGGGTTTCATCACAAAACTTCTTTGTTATTTCAATGGATTGTCTAAATGTTTTTTCCATATCTTCTTTCATTTGCATAACTGCTTTTGTATGATACAACAAACATCCACACTCAAAATGTAAGTATAAACTGCGATAATCTAAATTAATGGTACCACATACTGCAATTTTATCATCACTTAAAAAGCACTTCGAATGAATAAATCCTGGCTCGTATTGGAAAATCCTTACTCCTGCATTAATTAATGGCTGATAATAAGATTGACTTAAACGAAATACCATTTTTTTATCTGGAATATTTGGTGTAACAATTCTTACATCTATACCACTTTTTGCAGCCAAACAAAATGCTTCTATTGTTTCGTTATCTAAAATTAAATATGGAGTGAAACAATATACATATTTTTTTGCATTTTGAATCATATTTAAGTATACATTTTCTCCTACACATTCATGGTCTAGTGGGGTATCACAATATGGCTGAACATATCCCATTCCATCTTCTTTATAATCTGGATAATCTTCTAAAAAGTATTTTCCACATTCTTCTTGACTATCGCTATCTTTAATGCTATTCCACATTTGTAAAAACATGGCTGTAAAGCTAGCGACGGCTTCCCCTTCTAGCTTTACTGAGGCATCTTTCCACAAGCCATGAGGACTTGTTCTATTAATATACTCATCTGCTAGGTTAAATCCACCAGTAAAACCAACAATTCCATCAATTACTGTAATTTTTCTATGGTCTCTATGGTTCATTACAATAGCAAGGAGAGGCATTAGTGGATTAAATACACGACATTGTATTCCAAATTTCTCTAAACTTTTTTCATATTTGTAAGGAAGTCTTGTAACAGACCCCATATCATCGTATATAAATCGTACTTCCACACCCTCTGCTGCTTTTTCTTTTAATATGTCAAGAATTTCATTCCACATACTATCATCTGCTACAATGAAATACTCCATAAAAATAAAAGATTTTGCTTGTCTTAATTGATTTTTTAACTCTTCAAATGCATCTTCTGTTTTTGCATAGTATTCTGTTTTTGTATTTGTGTATACTGGAAATTTCCCTAAACGTTCCAAATATTTACTTTGCTTTGAAACAGAAGGATTTTTTTTCTCTAGTGCAGCCGAGATATTTTTATTAAATACAACATATGGCTTTAATTTTTTTTCTGCATTTTCTCCTCGTACTTTTAGTCCCTTAGTTAAATTCGGACGTCCAAGTAAAAAGTAAATAAGTATTCCAAAAATAGGAATGACTAATATTAAAATAATCCAACTAATTTTAAATGATGGATTAATATTTCTACTAACAATCCATAAAACTAAACCTACTGCTATCACTGTGGTAGCAACTGCTCCTACCATGTAAAATCCTGCCAAATACCATACGAATACACCAATGTATACCATTTGTATGAAAATACTAAGAATAATAATTGCAATTCGGCTTAGCGTAAATCTTGTTTCACCTTGCATTGTACTAACTCCTTTGTATTCTTCTAATATGAACGCTTTGCCGTTCATTATACATGAATTTTTATTTATATACAACAGAGAATCGGGAAGAAATCTGCTTTATTGATTTCTTCCCGACTAGTTATTCTAATTCATTTTGAAATTGTGAATTATACAGACTTTCATAAAATCCTTTTTTTGCTAATAACTCTTCATGTGTTCCTTGCTCAATAATATCTCCATCTTTCATAACAAGAATAATATCGGCATCACGAATAGTTGATAGACGATGTGCAATTACAAAGCTAGTTCTACCTTTCATTAGGTTATTCATGGCCTCTTGAATTAGCACTTCTGTTCTCGTATCAACTGAGCTAGTAGCCTCGTCTAAAATTAAAATCTTAGGGTCTGCCAAAATAGCTCTTGCAATAGTAAGTAGCTGTTTCTGACCTTGTGATACGTTTGAAGCCTCCTCATCTAATACCATATCATATCCACCTGGCAATGTTTTTACAAAATTGTGTACATGGGCAGCCTTTGCCACTTCTATAATTTCTTCTTCTGTGGCATCTAATTTTCCATATTTAATATTCTCTCTAATGGTTCCATTAAATAACCATGTATCCTGAAGCACCATTCCAAACACTTCTCGAAGTTCGCTTCGGTCAAACTGTTTAATATTATAACCATCAATTAAAATTTCACCACCTGTTATATCGTAGAAACGCATTAACAGCTTTATCATTGTTGTTTTTCCTGCACCTGTTGGTCCAACAATAGCAACCTTTTGACCTGGCTTTATTTTAGAACTAAAATCGTTAATAATAATTTTATCTGGATTATATCCAAAGTGAACATTTTTAAATTCTACTTCACCAACAATATCACTTACTTCTACTTTTACCATTTCCGTTGTTTTTGTTCCATCTTGATTTGTAACTTCAACTTGTTTCATTGCATGGTCTGTTGTAAATTGTTCTTCTTCCTCTTCTTCTAAAAACTCAAATACTCGTTCTGACGCTGCTACTGTTGATTGTAGCATATTGGCAACTTGAGCCATTTGAGTAATTGGCTGTGTAAAATTTCTTACATATTGAATAAAGGATTGTATCTGACCTACTTCAATACTACCGCGAACTACTAAAAATCCACCTAAAATAGATACTCCTACATATCCTAAATTTCCAACGAATTGCATTATTGGTTGCATCAAACCAGATAAAAATTGGGATTTCCAAGCACTGTTGTATAATATTTCGTTTGTTTCATCAAATGTTTTTATTACATCCTCTTCTTTATTAAAGGCTTTAATAATTGTTTGGCCACCATATACTTCTTCTACCTGACCATTAATATGCCCTAAATATTCTTGTTGTGATTTAAAATATTTTTGTGAGTGCTTTACAATAAACATAACAAGAAATAATGATATTGGAACAATGATAAGTGCAACTAATGTCATCCAGCCACTAATTCTAAGCATCATAATTAGTACACCGATGATGGTTGTTACTGATGTAATAATCTGAGTTAAACTCTGATTTAAACTCTGACTTAATGTATCAATATCATTTGTTACTCTTGATAAAATTTCTCCATTTGTTCTTGTGTCATAGTAGTTCATTGGCAAACGATTCATTTTTTCTGATACTTCTTTTCTCAAGCGATAAGTCATTTTTTGAGAAATACCAGACATTGTAAATCCTTGTACAAAAGAAAAGAACATACTTAATGTATATAAACATACTAATGTCAATAAAATTGTTCCTATTTTTTCAAAATCAATTCCAGATCCACCAGATAATTTTCCAATTAATCCATGAAATATTTCTGTCGTTGCATTTCCCAAAATTGTAGGACCGATAATGGTAAAAATAGTGCTTCCTATGGCAAATACAATTACCATTAGAAATGCCAATTTATATTGACTTAAATATTTTGCTAGCTTTCCTATGCCTCCTTTAAAGTCCTTGGCTTTTTCCCCATGCATACCAGGGCCACCCATTGGACCTCTTGCTCCCATTGGACCTTTTCTACTCATGGTTCTTTGCCTCCTTTTTCTTTAATTCTTCTTCTGATAATTGTGAGCTTGCAATTTGTTGATACACATTACAATTTTCTAATAACTGTTCATGTGTTCCTTTTCCTACAATTTTTCCATTATCTAATACTAAAATTTCATCTGCATGTAAAATCGTACTAATACGCTGTGCTACAATAATTACTGTTGCATTGGAAGTTTCTTCCTTTAATGCTTTTCTAAGAGCAACATCTGTTTTATAGTCTAATGCAGAAAAGCTATCATCAAAAATGTATATTTTAGGATTCTTTGCAATGGCTCTTGCAATTGATAGACGTTGTTTTTGACCACCTGATACATTTATTCCACCTTGTGCAATTGGCGATACATATTTATCTGGCTTTTCATTAATAAAATCCTCTGCTTGAGCAATTCTTGCTGCTTTTTTCATTTTTTCATCAGAAATTTCTGGATGAGCAAACTTAATATTAGACTCTATTGTTCCTGAGAATAATATTCCTTTTTGTGGAACATATCCGATTGCTTCTCTTAGTTCTTTTTGAGATACTTCTCTAATATCAGTACCATCAATAGTAATCTTTCCTTCTGTAACATCGAAAAATCTAGGAATTAATTTTACTAATGTAGACTTTCCACTACCTGTACTACCAATAATCGCTGTTGTCTGTCCTGGCTTTGCAGTAAATGAAATATGTTCTAATACACATTCATCTGCGTCTTTGTAAGAAAAGCTTACATTGTCAAAACATACAACACCATTTTTTCCTAATTCTTTTGTTTCCTTTTTATCTAATATACTAGAATCTGTTTGTAATACTTCATCAATACGCTTTACAGATACTAATGCTCTTGGAAGCATAATTGACATCATTGTAATCATTAAGAAAGACATAATGATTTGCATTGTATAAGTAATAAATGCCATCATATCCCCTACTTGCATTTGGCCTAAATCAATTTGTTTTGCACCAAACCATACGATTACAACAGTTACAATATTCATAATAAACATCATAATTGGCATCATTCCTGCCATAACTCGGTTTACAAACAAATTTGTTTTTATCAAATTTTTATTGGCAATGTCAAATCTTTCTTCCTCGTGTTTTTCACGACTAAATGCACGAATGACTGGAATACCTGTTAATATTTCTCTTGCCACTAAGTTTAATCTATCTACTAACTTTTGTAATGATTTAAATTTTGGCATAGCTACCGCAAATAAAAATACAACTACTAGCATAATGAGTCCAACTGCCAAACCTATAATCCATGCCATTGATGTATTTGTATTAAATACTTTAATTACACCACCAATACCTAAAATTGGGGCATAGAATAATAATCGAAGCATTAATACAACTAACATTTGCACTTGTTGAATATCATTTGTGCTTCTTGTAATTAAAGAAGCTGTGGAAAATTTATCAAATTCTGTATCAGAAAAGCTAATAACTTTTTTAAATACATTTCCTCTTAGATTTCTACCTAATGATGCAGCTACTCTTGAAGCTAATAAAGTAACTAATATGGCTGCTCCCATAGAGCCTAATGATAATAGTAGCATTTTCCCACCGGTTAAGAATATGTAAGAGCTTTGTAATGCCTCCATATCTACTCCTATTGCGGTATATTCAGCTTTTGTAAATTGAATACCAGCTTGCTCTACTAACATATCTGTTACTTGTTCTAGTTGCTTACTTGTTTCATCTACCATTTGTTGCAACTGCTCTTCTGGAAGAAGTGCCATTTGTTGCAAGCTAGCTTCTTCTCCCTTTTGAATCATTGATTGAATAATCATAATTGGTATTGAGACAATTTCTTGTAATTGCTCTGTTTCCTGTTCATCTAAGTCCTTTATCTTATATAATGTTTCTGTTTCAAGAGCTGGATATGTTTCTAATAATTTTTCCCAATCTTTTTCACTTACTGAGGATTTATCCAGCTTTTCAAAGCTATTATCAAGTATTTGCTTCTGATTATCTGTTAAAAACATTCTAATAGATTGTAACGTAGATTCTCGTATCACATCTGGCACTATGGATTCTACTCCACCTTGTTGAATACCTACGTTTACAATATTAGATGTATATTGTGGTAATGATAAATCGCAAATTGCCTGTAATGCCAATAATATGAGTATTAAGACAATACTACCTATAAATTGCTTTAAATATTTTGCTAACTTAAGCATACGGACCTCCATTCCATTCCTATTTATTTTTATTAAAACATTCTACATTGGGAAGTTCTAACTGAGGCATTTTAAAATCTCCTACTGCCTCTAGTAAATTTTGTTTCATTCTTTTAAAAAGGGAATACATCTGTTCTTTTTCTTCTTTAGAAAAATTTTTAAACATTTCTTCTTCTATTATTTGCACATTTTCTTTTACTTTCTTAACAATATCTTTGCCTTCCTCTGTCAAATAAATACAATATTTTCTATGATCTATTTCATGCTGCACTTTTTTTATAAAGCCTCTTTCCACCATTCTATTTAACATTACTGTAATCGTAGACGGCTTTACCATAATACATTTTGCCAATTCCTTTTGCGATTGCCCTTCATTTTTTTCAAGCATTTGTAAAAGAGCTACTTGACCTGGATGAACATTTAACTTTTCATTTAAAGAAAAACTTCTTGTAAAGTATAGTTTTACCACCTTACCCATTACATCTTGCATCTTTATTCCTCCATTTCATATACTAAAATATACCTTATTACTTTTTTACAAAATTGATTAGTCAACTAACTATTTATAATATATAAGCAGCTACCTTATTTGTCAATAAAATAGATATAGTTTATAAAAAATTAATTAGTTAACTAATTAATTTATATTTATATAAATCTTTATTTCTTTTTATGTTTGTTTTAAAAAGTATTGCAAAAAAACTCTCCTATATCTTACTAATATGAACTATATTCTCTATGATAACTTAGTTTTTAGCTCTTAAAGTTTCAACTTGTTATAATAATACAAAAAGCGTCACCTTTAAAGTGAACGCTTTTTGTATCATAAATATTATTTTCTATTTTAATTGACTTAATAGCTCATAAGCTACCTGTTCCTTTGTCATTTTTGGCAATTCTTTGACAGATTCCTTTGTAATAAATGTTACTACATTCGTGTCTACACCAAATCCTGCACCTTCTGTTCTTAAATTATTAGCAACTATCATATCAACACGTTTCTTTTCTAGCTTTTTCTTAGAGTTTTCAATTAAATGCTCCGTTTCCATGGAAAAACCACAAATAGTTTGCCCCTCAACTCTATTTTCTCCTAGATAAGCTAAAATATCGGTTGTGCGTTTACAAGAAATTGAACAATCTCCATCCTTTTTCTTAATTTTTTCTTCTGCTACCACTTCTGGTGTATAATCAGCCACTGCTGCTGCTTTTATAATAATGTCCATTTCCTTATATACATTTTTTACTTGCTCAAACATATCACTAGCTGACTCTACCATAATTGTATTTACAAATGGATATGGCTCTACCTTACTCTCTCCTGAAATTAAAGTTACCTCTGCACCTCTCATACAAGCTATTTTTGCAATGGCATATCCCATTTTGCCTGTAGAACGGTTAGTTATATATCTTACTGGATCAATTGCTTCCTTTGTAGCTCCCGCTGTTACTAAAATTTTCTTTCCTTTTAAATCTTTTTCATAGCATAATTCTTGTAATATATATTGTAAAATCACTTCTGGCTCTGGCATTTTTCCTGCACCTACATCTCTGCACGCAAGAAGCCCTACTGCTGGTTCTATAATTTCAAATCCATATTTTTTTAGTACCTTTAAATTGTCTTGTAAAATTGGATTTTCATACATATTTGTATTCATTGCTGGAGAGACAATTTTTTTGCATTTACAAGCTAATACTGTTGTTGTAAGCATATCATCTGCAATTCCATGTGCCATTTTAGCGATTACGTTAGCAGATGCTGGCGCTACTACAACTAAATCGGCTTTTTTTGCTAGAGAAACATGCTCTACATTATAATTAAAGTTTCTATCAAATGTATCAACTAAACATTTGTGATTTGTTAATGTTTCAAATGTAATAGGATTAATAAAATTGGTAGCATTTTCTGTCATTAATACATGAACATCTGCATGAAGTTTAATTAATGCACTTGCCAAATTAGCAATTTTATATGCTGCTATACTCCCTGTTACACCTAGAATAATCGTTTTCCCTTTTAACATATTACTTCACCTTTTCTTTATTATTTATATTTCTTTCTGCTGAGTATTTTATTTCTACAATGAGAGACTTTATTGTTAAAGTATTAGAACAAATTTATAAATATCTAATACTATTTTTGACTATATGATATTTTTTGTATAATAAATAAACTTTAATGAAAAATAATTTTACACTTTTATACTACCTATGTTATAATACCAATCAGCATTTTATACAAGTATATTTTTATTTTTTATCATTGATATTACAAAGAATGGTTATCTTTCACCTAATTTTTTCCTATTAGTTTTTATAAGATGCTATTCTTTTATATGGAGGTTTCTTATGATTTTAGCAATTGATATTGGAAATAGCAATATTGTAGTTGGTTGTATTGATAAAAATACAACTTATTTTGTAGAACGTTTATCTACTGACAATGGAAAAACAGACCTAGAATATGCCATCGGTCTAAAAACAATTTTAGAATTATATAATATTTCACCTACATCAATTGATGGAGGTATTATTTCTTCTGTTGTCCCTCCCATTTCAAATACAATTAAACGAGCAGTAGAAAAAGTAATTGGTAAAGAGCCATTGCTTATTGGACCAGGAGTAAAAACTGGACTTAATATTACTATTGATAACCCAGCCCAACTAGGAAGTGACCTTGTAGTAGATGCTGTGGCCGCACTTCATCAATATCCTGTTCCTTTAATTGTTATTGATATGGGAACTGCTACTACTATGTCTGTAATTAACAAAGATAAAAAGTATATTGGTGGAGTAATTATTCCTGGACTTCGTGTTGCAACTGACTCTTTAATCAGTCGTACCTCTCAGCTTCCAAAAATCAGCCTAGAAACTCCACAGCATGCCATTGGAAGGAATACCATTGATTGTATGAAAAGTGGAGCAATTTTTGGAAATGCAGCTTTAATTGATGGAATGATTGACCGAATTGAACGGGAACTTGGTATGCAAGCTACAGTTATTGCTACTGGTGGATTAGCTCGCTTTATTATTCCTCATTGTAGCCATAAAATCACCTACGATGATGATTTACTTCTAAAAGGACTTCAAATTATTTATAACAAAAATGTATAATACCATAGAAAATCCCACGTATTTATTTTACGTGGGACTTTTTAACTGCTAGGAGCACTAAATTAACTTTACTAAATCAATGCTTACTTCTTTGCAATTTCTACTTGTGATACTTTAACACCATACCTGTTCTACTAGGTAAATAAATTAAAAATCCGATTCTTCCATCTGGCAGTTTCTCTGTATGGTATTTATACGTTTTGGAAATTCTATCTTGTCCACCAAATTTACTATCATCTGTTGATAAAATTACTTGGTATACACCTTCTTTTGATACTGGAATAAAATATCCACTAAAAGAAGCAGTTGGGTGAAAATTAAAAACAAATGTGAGCTGATTTCTTTCATAAGCTAATACTTTATCCCCTTGATGTACCCATAAATTATAAACTTCACGTTTGGATAATAAACGGACTTTTTTAGACATTTGTATCATTGCTTTATCAAATTCATTTAACCACTCATATTTTAAATCACGATTGTCAACTAAACTCCATTGTCTTCTACAATAATGATAACTCCAATTATTTCCTTCTCTTGGAAAATCAATCCATTCTGGATGGCCAAATTCATTTCCCATGAAATTTAAATATCCATCTCCTACTAATGAATGAGTGAGTAAACGAATCATTTTATGTAATGCAATTCCTCTATCAATAATAATATTTTGTGTCTTTTTCTCCATAGACCAGTAAATTTCTTTGTCACATAAACGGAACATGACTGTTTTATCTCCTACTAATGCCTGGTCATGGCTTTCTACGTATCCAATTACTTTTTCTTCTGGTCTTCTTGAGGTTAATTCATACCATAAATTCCAAATATCCCAATTTTCATCTGGAATATCTTTTAAGTATTTAATCCACAAATCTGGTACTCCCATTGCTAATCGATAGTCAAATCCAATTCCACCTTTTGAAATAGGTAAACACATTCCTGGCATTCCTGACATATCCTCTGCAATGGTAATAGCTTTTTTATTTATTTGATGAATCAATTCATTGGCTAATTGCAAATATACAATAGCTTCTACATCTACATTATCTGAAAAGTACTTATCATAATGGTCAAAGCACTCTCCCATTCCGTGGTTTTTATAAATCATAGAAGTAACTCCATCAAAACGGAATCCATCAAAATGAAATTCTTCCATCCAATACTTTAAATTAGATAATAAGAAATGTATTACTTCGTTTTTTCCATAGTCAAACAATCTTGTATCCCAATCTCTATGAATGCCTCTTTCTCCATCATGAAAATATTGATAAGGTGTTCCATCAAACTCACTAAGACCTTCATATGTATTTTTTACTGCATGAGAATGAACAACATCAAGTAAAACAGCAATTCCCATACTATGCGCAGTATTAATTAAGTCTTTTAACTCATCTGGTGTTCCATATCTTGAAGATGACGCAAAAAAATTAGAAACTTGATATCCAAAAGAGCCATAGTAGGGGTGTTCCATAATTGCCATAATTTGTATCGTATTATATCCTAACTCTTTTATTCTAGGTAAAATATTATTTTTAAACTCTATATATGTGCCTATCCCATATTTTTCTTGCGCCATACCAATGTGGCACTCATAAATATATGGTATATGTTCTCTTTTAAACTCTTGGTCTGTCCAAACAAACTGCTTTCTAGGATGCCATATAGTTGCATTCCAATTATAATCCTCTGAATCTTGAGTAACATATGTTGCATAAGATGGAATTCTCTCTAATAGTTGTCCATTATGTTGTATAATTGCCTTTACTCTACATCCATTCCAAAGAGCTCTTGCTCCTTTTAAAAAAATTTCAAATACACCATTTTCTAATGGAGTCATAGGATGAGAGGTTTTATTCCACTCATTAAAATCCCCTGTAAAGTATATTGCCTCTGCATTAGGTGCCCATTCTCTATATATCCAGCCACCTTTCACTTTATGAATTCCAAAATACTGATATCCATTGGCAAAATCTAAAAGAGTTTCTCCTTTTTTTACTAACTCTTTCTTCTTTTCCTTATATTTACTCATTCGAAAATCAATATTTTTTTCATAAGCTTTTAAAAGGTTATCTACTTCTAAAATTTTGTACCCCATATTATCTACCCCTTTTCTCTGTGGATTGTTTTATTCAATTACCTAAGGATGTTACTCATGGTGTCTATTCTTATATTGTATAATTTAAATTCTTATACGTCAACTATTAGAAAATATTCCGTGCTTCTAAAATAGAACAACGGGGATAAGCCCGCCTCTAACACTCTAAATCATAAGAAAAAGTCCATCTAGTCTAATAAAACCAAGACTTCGATTGGACTTTTATATGCTATATATTTTTCTTTTGAAAAAACTTTTTCGTTTCTTCTTTTACTTCTTTTCCTAATAACACAATAGCAATTAAATTAGGAATGGCCATAACTCCATTAAATGTATCACATAACTGCCATACAACGTCTAGCTGTAAAATACATCCAGCAAAAATACAAATTAAAAATGTAAATTGATACAAAGGAATGGCCTTTTTTCCAAAAACATACTTCATACATTGCTCTCCACAATATGCCCATGCAAGTAAAGTAGCAAATCCAAAAAAGATCATAGAAATAGTAACAAAATATTGTCCATAACTTCCTAATACACTAGAAAATGCAGTTGCCGTTAATACTACTCCATTCGGTAACAGTTCAAAAATAGGAGTATTTAATGCAGCATTATATATATCTGCATCATACACGCCTGAAACCAAAATAACTAGTGCAGTAATGGTACACATAACAATAGTATCAGCAAATACAGCAAAAATTCCCCACATTCCTTGTATTACTGGCTCTTTTACAGAGGAATTACTATTAATTACAACAGAACTACCAAGCCCTGCTTCATTTGTAAATATTCCTCTTGCAATGCCAAGCCTCATAGATACCATAATCGTATAAGATAAAATCCCTGAAATCCCTGCTTTTGGATTCATTGCCATTACTACAATATCATATAAGGCATCAGGTATATACTGAATTTTTCGAATTAGTACAATGGCGGATCCTATCAAAAATATGCCTGCCATAAGAGGGACTACTGTTTCTGCAACCTTTCCTATTCTTTTAATTCCACCAATCATAACCAAGCCTACAATACCTGATAATACAATTCCCACTGTTTTTGGTGAAATATAAAATGTATTACTAATTGCTCCTGCTACTGAATTTGCTTGTGCCATATTTCCCATTCCTAAAGAGGAAAAAACACAGCAAATAGCAAATAATACTGCCATCCATTTTTTATGTAATCCACGCTCCATATATGCCATAGGGCCACCAACCCACTTACCATCTTTGTCTTTATACCGATATTTAATACCTAGTAAGTTTTCTCCATATGTTGTCATCATCCCTAAAATAGAACTAAGCCACATCCAAAAAATCGCTCCTGGTCCGCCAAAAGTGATGGCAGTAGCAACACCTACAATATTTCCTGTTCCAATGGTTGCTGCAAGCGTTGTACATATAGATTGCAATTGGGAAATAGAATGTTCTTCATTTTCCTCCTCTTGTTTTGAAAAACAAGACAATAATGTATATTTTAGCCAAACTTTCCATTTTGCAACAGGAATCCAACCACAGATAATAGAAAAATATAACCCTATTGCTAGAAAAATAGCCTGCATGATTGGGCCCCATAATATTCCATTAATTTGTTTATTAATACTGGAAAATATTTCCAACATATAAAACTCCATCTCTCTTTTTTCTCACTATATGTACAAGTATGAGAAAAAAGAACTAGATGTTATGTTATTTTATTTTTTCTTTTAACGTTCCATCTTGATACGCTTTTACAAGAGCTTTTAAATCTTCCATTTGTTCTTCTAGTTGCTTTCCTATATCTGTATCTGCTACCATTACACGCTTCTCCATAAACTCCACAACTTGTACTTCTGGAGTATAACTTCCCCCCATATCTTCTAGCTTCATATAATTTCTATGCTCTGCTAGTGCTAAATACTTGGAATTATAGATAAGAGTGTATCCTGCAATCCCTGTTTTTGATTGATATGCCTTTGATATTCCACCATCAATAACATATAGCTTTCCATTTGCCTTTACTGGCTTTTCTCCATCTTTTATTTTTACTGGAACATGACCATTAATAATATGAGACGTATCTGGATCTAAGCCAAACTCCTTAAAAATTTGATTACATATTTCTTCTTGTTCTGATAAGCTATAATATGGATTTAATATCTCTTTATGAGCTTCTTTTTCCTCTACAAAATAATGTTCAAATGCTGCTAATTTACTTTTACCAAACATAGGGGATATTGCTCCACACCACAAATACCACATAAAGTCTACAGCATTTTTTCTTTCTTCACTATCTTCTTCTAAAAAGTAAGAATTGTGAACTTGCTCATTTAAATACTCCATTAGAACTTTTCCTGAATATTTTTTATTTCCTACTTTTAACTCTTCAAATTGTCCTTTTTCATTCATTGGAATACATCCGTGGAACAATAAATTGGAGTTTACACATTTATACGAACTTCCATGTGAATGTAAAAAACGAATGTGTCTATGCAATGTCTCACTATGCTGAAACGATGCTACTAATGTTTTCATTAACTCCTCTTCCCCTTTTGTTAATTCCAATGGATTTTCTGGATTTATTGTAGGAAAATAAGTATCCAATAATTTATAATCTATTCCATCAATTCTAATTGTACCCTTTTTATAATCAATAAACTTAAGTACATTTCTATCATCCATGTTGTACTCTGGGTGACGCTCAATTAATTGACCTGCTAACTTAAATTGGATAATTGTAATTGCCTTATGCATTTTAGCAGCTAAATTTGGATCTACTAAATCATATTGATTTTCATCTAATATTTTTGGCTGGAACAAATCACAAGGATCATCTTTATACTCATGAGCTGCAAACATAGATAAAGCTCTTAAATTAATTCCATATCCATCTTCTAATCCATCAAAATTATTGTAGCTAATTCCTAGACGAACTACATTAGCTATTAATACTTCATTTCCTGCAGCTGCTCCCATCCAAGAAATATCATGATTCCCCCATTGAATATCTACATTATGAAAATTAATTATTTCATCCATAATAATGTCTGGACGTGGACCTCTATCAAAAATATCTCCAATAATATGAAGGCTGTCTACACTAAGACTTTGGATTAAATAGCATAGCTGTGCAATAAAATCATCCGCCGCATCAATTTCCAAAATAGTATGAATAATTTCCGAATAATATATCTTTTTATTTGACTCACTATAATTAACGTGTAACAACTCATCTAAAATATATGCAAACTCTTGAGGCATCTTTTTTCTAACTTTGGAACGAGTATACTTAGAAGAAACTACTTTACAAAGTTCTACTAATCGATAAATAGTAATTTTTTTCCAATCATCTAAATGTTCCCCGTTTTTTTTCATTTGACTTAATACTTTTTCTGGTTCATAAATTAAATTTGCTAATTGATTTTGCTCTGTCTCAGATAATGTATTATCAAACGTTTCTTTAATCTTAATTCTAATAATACCAGACGCACTTCTTAGTAAATGTACAAAGGCCTCATATTCTCCATGCAAGTCACTAAAGAAATATTCTGTTCCTTTTGGTAATCCACAGATAGCATTTAGATTTATAATTTCACTACAAGCTTCTTTTATTGTCGGATATTCCTTTGCTAATAATCTTAAATACTTTTCATCTCTCACAACTAAATCCTCCACTGCTTTCTATATCTGTCTAGTAAAATATTATAATTCTCCTGCAATCTTCAATATTTCATACATTGAAGATTATATCCACTACAGTAATTTTATAGGTTAATTCTAACATACTTTTACAAAAATGAAAAGTTTTTTATACATTATTCACAAAAATACATTGATATATTATTCACAATGCACAACAATTTAATTACTATTTTTTCTCATACTAATGCAACATGCAACATCTACAATTTCTAACATCTTTTTTCTTATATAAGCTTATAACCATTACTAATTATACTTTTTATCCTATTTCTTATACTTACATTAGCGCTGTTTTACCACACTCATAAGAACTGAATTTTTTCTTAATAGAAATTTTTTTGTCCAATATTTTATTATTATTCAAAAAGAGAGAATAACTTATGTTTATATAAGCCATTCTCTCTTTTTTCCCAGTAAAATAATATTCTATTTTTATTAATAGAAAAGTCACTATTAACCTTTTCCCATATTATTTTTCGTTAAAATATTTTCAATCTATAATGTAACTGCATCTAATGCTTGTTCTAAATCATATAAAATATCATCAATATGTTCCGTTCCAATAGATAAACGAATTGTATTTGGCTTAATTCCTGCTTCTAACAATTCCTCTTCATTCATTTGGGAATGAGTTGTTGTTGCTGGATGAATTACTAATGATTTCACATCTGCTACATTTGCCAATAAAGAGAATATTTCTAGATTATCAATAAATTGTTGTGCCTCTTTTACTCCACCTTTAATTTCAAATGTAAAAATAGAAGCCCCACCTTTATCAAAATATTTTTTATATAACTGATGATATGGGCTATCTGGTAGTGATGGATGATTTACACTTTCTACCTTTGGATGGCTATTTAAAAACTCTACTACCTTTAATGTATTTTCTACATGGCGTTCTACACGCAATGATAATGTTTCTAATCCTTGTAAAAATAAAAAGGCATGGAATGGTGATATACACGCTCCTGTATCCCTTAACAATACCGCTCTAATTTTTGTAATAAAAGCTGCCTTTCCAGCTACTTTAGTAAAGCTAATACCATGGTAAGATGGATTTGGTTCTGTTAATGATGGAAACTTTCCTGATTTTTCCCAATCAAAATTGCCACTATCAATAATGACTCCACCCAAAGAAGTTCCATGTCCTCCAATAAATTTAGTTGCTGAATGTACAACAATATCTGCACCAAATTCAATTGGACGCAATAAATATGGCGTAGCAAATGTACTATCTACTACCAATGGAATATTATGCTTATGGGCAATATCTGCTACCTTTTGAATATCAATTAAACTAGCATTTGGATTTCCAATTGTTTCAATAAAAATAGCTTTTGTATTTTCTTTTATTGCATTTTCAAACGCTCCTTCTTCATCTGCGTCTACAAAATCAGTAGTAATACCAAATTCAGGTAATGTATGGGCTAATAAATTATAAGAACCACCATAAATGGTCTTTGCTGATACGATATGATCCCCAGCTTGTGCTAATCCTTGAAATGTATATGTAACTGCTGCTGCGCCTGATGCAACTGCCAAAGCACCTACTCCACCTTCTAGCGCCGCAATTCTTTGTTCAAAAATTTCTTCTGTTGGATTTCCTAGTCTACTATAAATATTTCCATTGTCACTTAAATCAAATCTTGCTGCTGCGTGAGCACAATTATCAAACACATAAGATGTTGTTTGATAAATTGG